>JBDQID010000374.1:0-2507 GCA_040264515.1 Chlamydiales bacterium | reverse complement strand
GTATTAAAGATATATATATACTTTTTTAAAAAAAACTTTACAAGTTGGTGTATATATGGTAAGGTTAAAGTAGTAATAATCTTTAATATAAGGCTGAATTGTGGGTGTAAATGGATTTTCAAGATTGGATACTTTTTCTGATGCAGACAATAAACTGCTCGAAAGTATTAATTCAATCGAGAATGTTTTTTTAAAAGAACAAAAAATATGTATAAAAAGGGTTTTTTCATTCATTTCGGCTCTTTTCAATCGATTTATTGGAAAGAGTAAGACTTATTCTAAATTAAGGTCTTTTCAAAAAATAGAGAACAGTTTTCTTTCCTTAGAAAAAAGAGTCAGTGAACTTAATGAAAGTTCAGGTGATTTAGATCTTAGACTAAAAAATGAATTAAAAAAGTCAGCATATCAAGCTTTACAGCTTCTTCAAAGCAAATATAGCGAATCTTCTCAAGATTCTTCAGTTGTATCGATGGGACTTTCTCATGTTATTGAGGAAAGCACGGCCTTTGCTGTAAAAAAAGGGGGTCTTAATGAAACACTATTCGATCAAGATCAACAAATTAATAGGTTAGTGGTAGCTGAGTTAGAAGTTGGTGTTCAATCTCTTAAAAAGCATCAGGTTCCTTTTATAAAAAGTGATAAAATAGAAACTTTTCAACAAGCAATGCAAGAGCTATCAGAGGAGTTGGAAGGGAGAGCTCCGACAATAGAAGAGGTCCTTGCTAATAAGACGCTTAGAAGTTGTATTGGAATAGAAGATGCAGGAAAGCTTGGAAAGCTTATCGATTTTATGCATAGACACGGTATGCAGAAAGCGCTAAATCTTTCTACAGGAAAAATCACTAAGCGGAAAGCGTCTACTAGTCAGAGATTTTTTGATAGAATGAAGTCTTACCTAATGAAATCAACAGATTCTAAAGTAATATTAAAATCTTATAAAATTAATGCGACGATACTGAAGTTTTTTAAAGGATTGAGTATTAGCACAGCAACGGCTATAGATGGAAAGCTTTATTCTTATAGTGAAATGCATGGTCGTTCTCTTTCAGAAGAAAAAAATATAGATGAAGCTTTTCAAAGGCCTTTAACAAAGTCAGCAGAGAATGCTTTATTAAAGAAAGCTCAACAACATAAAACGGATATTCAGTCCGAGATCGGCTCTACGGCTTCATGTGTTATAAGTAACTCTTTTTGTCGCTTGAGAATGTTTGTCCTTCCGAAGGGGAGTTATGCAAAAGAAGTTGATATCACAGGGAAAATACTTCGTGATCAGAAGGATACAGGAGAAGCAATTAAGTCTAAAAAACATCAGTTTTCAGTAAAGAATCTCTTTGGAATGAAAGATGAATTCGAAGCTCCTTATGACTCTAAGCTTTCAGCTGGGTATATTCCAAGTGCAAAATTAGGATTACAGGACGCTGAATTATTATTAAGAAGCTCAATGGGTAGTCTTGTTAATAGAGAAGATACCACAATGGTAGTACAAAGACTGGCTCCAGAGGATATTCATCATTATGTTGAGCCTGTTGGAGGGAAAGTATTGAGTATGAAAGAAGCTGCAATACTTTTAAAAAAGATGCTAGATCGTTCAGAACCAAATACTGTTCAAAGTAAACAGCTAGAAGAGTTAATTATTCGATTTAAATCAGAAGAAAACAGTAGTCCAGAATATAAAAAACAAGGTACTACAGATATTAAAGGCACTAGGCTATCTGTAAGTGAGCCTGCGATACGCCACACTCCGGGAGTTTTGTCTCAGAATGACCGTAGAGTCATGATGGTTAAGCATGATGACGGCTCAGTTGCTATACATACTTTTATTGGTGCTGCAGTTATTAATAATGTTCAAGTTACAGCTGAGGGTCAAGGAGAATATGAACAGGGAACAGATCATGGTAGTATGGGGCATGGTGATGATAGTTCTGGTAAGCGAAATAAGTGGTCAAATAGTAGATCGCGTTTAGCAACAGCTGAAAACAGTATTCTTCATACAGCAGAGGCTGGAACTCGGAAGCATCAAGGAGCAAAAGAGGGAAGCTTTGATAAGACAGGCTCTACAGTAATCTCTCTTTATTTCAATGGATTTCTTCCAACAGATGAAATGCAAAAAATAAACCAATTGAATCTATATGATCGAGGAGAGCAAAAGGAGCAAAGATTCGAAGTTTTATGTCCGATGGGAAAAGTCATTGCGGATCCGATTGACTATACAGCAATGGTTGTTGTGCGCAGAGCTCTTGGTGGTAAAGAAAAAAGAGATCGTTGTATAGAAAAACTTGTAAAATTTGGGATGGAAACGGATGAAATTATTGATAAGTTATTAGCAAAATCTCTTGGTGAACAATTAGAAATCAGAGAGTCTGGCTTACCAAGTGATAATATTGCCATTCGTCTTAAAAATGCGTATAAAGGAGTTATTGGACAATCAGATGCGTTTATCGCGGTTACTGAATCTGACAAGTTACTACTTAATAATTTAAAGAAGAATTTAAAGCAAAAAATTAGAG
>JBDQID010000373.1:0-2525 GCA_040264515.1 Chlamydiales bacterium | reverse complement strand
GTTACTACTTGTATTTGCTCGTCGACGTAACTCGTAATGGACGATTGGACTATGTCGCCGGGAATAGCGGCTTGTTCGATCAGAATAGAGGCGTCAGATCGGTATATCGGGGGCAGCTTGTAAGCAAGCAGGATGGCGCCAAGCAAAAAATCGTATCGTACGCGCTGGAAGCCTCCTCGAAGAGGTGAAAGTACATCAATTTTCCTTTACCAATTGTCAACTCGCCACACTATTTCCCTCCGTCCGAAAAAAGAAAGATGCCTATACTCACTTCATGACTAACTTTACCCCTTCTTCAACAACAAAAGACTTTTCTAACTTTTGTAACATCCTTTCCTATAGTATAATCGCTCCAGTTAAAAAAAAGAATAAACTCCTCCAGCAACTGCTTGTTACAAGCCTATCAGATCGTAAACCAGTCAACGATCCTCTTAACGGAGTCGGTGAGTCCAAAGGGAGTGACGAACGGCAATCGAGCGCTGGATCTGGATCAGGAGCTCCTTCTCCAATGGATCTTAGCCCCCCGGACTTCAACGCATATAATCTTTTTCATTCTATTATCACAGAATGGAGGCCTAGTGACAGACAGTTTCCTAGCAACCCCCCGTCAGCAAAAAAACAAAGAACTAGCAGAGCACCCATACACCCCCTTAAAAGATCTAGGCACGCATCATCTTCTCTACTCAACCCGCACAAACGAAGCAAAACCAAGCAGAGTGGTTGATCGAACACCTTAACAAGGTGCCTAAAGAAAAGGCCAACGGCCTTATCCCTGCTCTTCGCTCTGGCTATAAGGCGATTCTTCAAGGAAAAGCAAAAAGTCGCGTTGCGACTTTGTTTTTGTATAATGAATATCTAGAGCACTAGTATAGGATTTTGCAAGTGACAAGATGCCTTAAAACTCCGCAACACGCAGCTGGAACGAGGGACTCACACTCAAATAACTCTGTGCAGGGACCTCCATCCACTTCTTACCACAATCATCTAAAACCTCAGAAGAAACGAAAATTTGCTCCGGGTTTTCATCCTTACATTCACCCTCCTTCTCACTCTTATTTAGAAATTTTAAACTGTAATACAAAGAGAGGGGAGGCTCGTTCGTTCCCTTAGAAAAGCGAGTCGTAATAAGAAAATGACCGTTCGTTATTAAAACATTCAACATAAAATGTACGCGGCCAACATACGTTTTTTGCAACACAAGAAGTTCTTGCGCAGCCTCTTGCACAGCCTCCACAAGAACATCTACTGATAAATTTGATAAATCCTCGATCCTATCCCCAAGAATCGTACACACAAGCGCAAAAAAATACTCGGAATCTGTCTGACCCTGCACATTCGTTAAATACTTTGTCTTAATTTTTTCTATCATCGGTTTCTTCATTAACGCAAAAGAATCCACGGTCCCATTATGGACAAAAAGAAGATCCCCAAAAGAAAAAGGATGACAGTTGGAAAAATCCACCTTTCCGATCGTAGACGCTCGCACATGCCCAATAAAACAGTGAGAACGAATCTTTGCAGTAAGATGAATCAAATTCTCGTCATTCCATGCAGGCAAAATAGACTTGAAAAGCGCGGGCTCCTTACTAATATTTGGATTATACCACCCAATACCACAACCATCACCGTGAATGTTCTGTAACGCCTCTCTCGACGAGCGACTCTGGTTAACAAGGGAGTTAGAAGGCTTCTTTAATACCTTTTCTAATGTTAAAGGATTCTTGCCAAGGTAAGCTGTAAAACGACACATTTTTTATCCAAAAAGTTTTGGCAACCACATAACTCTTGCATCACTTGCAGCAGAGATCGCATGGTGCGGTTCTAACGAAATATATTCTTTAGCTCGGTACTCTTTTTCATTCACGGATATCTCTCCTGTAAGAATGAACATCGAAGCTATACGCTTGGAGACAACAGGGGAGTCTCCTTTTGGTAGCTCAGAAAAATAACAGCTTTTCATCCACTTTTCTCGCTGCTCTTTACCCATTTCTTTAAACTGTGGAGCCGTTTGAAGGTAAGTGCTAAGGCTGTGTTGACCAAAAGCTGTCCAAGCATTTTTTCTTAATTGTGGATACGAAAGAGTCAATTGATCAAACGCATCCTTAGTAATTTTAATGAGGGTAAGTGGTGTCACAGCTAATACAGAAGCAACTCTTGCCTCCCCACTAAGCATTGCCATCTCTCCAATAATATCTCCTCCACCCAAAATAGATAAGACAATATCCTCTCCCTTAACCCTCCTGGAAACCTTAGCCGCACCCCGCGTAATAAAAAATAGACACTCTCCCATCTCTCCCTCTTTAAAAAGATACTCTCCAGAAGGGACAATAACTTGAGTCGATAAATTAGCCAAAAGTTGACGGTTTTCATGGCTACAAAATTTAAAAAGAGGAATCTCTTTAAGCAGATCGGAGACAGAAGGTAGCGGGACTTTTCTTTTGTAACTACGTAGAGCGATCATGCGCTTTTCAACAGAGAGCCTCGCAACACTCGCAGGGATCTCATCGATAATACCTTCCTTCTGT
>JBDQID010000372.1:0-2525 GCA_040264515.1 Chlamydiales bacterium | reverse complement strand
GCACTAAAGTGCTGGGCTAAAGAGAGAAACGACCACTACCGTGGTCTAGAAACGATTATCATAAGCCATTAACCAGGATCGAATTAAGAATCGAACGACGTTAATATTAGCACTCCCAGCGTATACCACTAAATATCAGAATTCTATGTTAGGTTGATGCGTATGCGGAGCGCCCGCGCTACAAGCCGTGAGCGTTATGTAAGGGTAAAGGTTGAGGGTGCAGGCACGGAGCGTTGTATACGACCAGGCCGTTGGCCTGGTCGTTTGTGTTTACTCTGCCTCTTCAACGATAACTTGTCCTGGGCGCGGCTCGAAGTGTGCTGCGTACTCTTCAGTTTTTTGAGCTAAGGCGTTGTTGTTGGCAAGGCACTTTCGCTCACTCTTCTTTAGAATAACAGCGTGTCTTTCAAACTCAGTCATACGCTTAGCTGTTGCGGTCTTGAAGTAGGGCAGCTTCGTAGTAAAGCTTGAAGCTACATCAACGTCGTCTTCTTCAGGAAGACATCTCTGGAGATTAAAGAGCCCTAGGAAACGGCCTGCTGCAGATTCATCCATTAAGCGAAGAGGTGTCTCTTTGAGCGCTTGCTCAAGCTCTTGCTCTTCTTTTCTTACAGTGCTTGCAGTTTCAAGAGCAAATTCTGTTTGCCTGTAGCGCTTTTCGGCGCCTTGAATAATTGCATTTAGCCTAGCAATTTCAGCTTCAATTGGAGGAAGTCTTCGCAAAGTTGTATCTAACTCTACGGAGTGCTCTGTAATTTTTTTAATTACAGGTGTGAAATTACGGCAATATTCACCAGTACAGTCAAGAAAAGGTTTTTTTCCAAAGCGGCTCTGACGTTGGTCAAAAAAGCTAGATCCATTATGAATATGGCGGTTCATTCTGTGAAGGCTATATGTTCGATAGAGCTCACCTGCGAAACCTTGATCGTAAGGGATTGCACCTCTTAAAATTTGTAGTAGTGCTTTAGTATTCTCAATGTTAGCACCATTTGTCTCGATATCTGCGAGCTGTTTTGCTAAGCCTGGAGTTATTTGTGTATGGTCAACCCTTGCGCCCTCTCCCTCTCGGTATTGGATGTAATTAGGATTTTCGCTACCTTCTGTAATTTGTAAAAATAGAGTAAGTAACTCTTTAATTTGAGCAAGATCTTCAGACTTGTTATGAATCTTAAGAAGGTCTACGATATAAGTATAGGCGTCTGTAAGAGCAAGGCCTTTTTCTATTAGTCCTTTGTGCTCTTGTTTGTGTCGTTCCGTGGCATTGTCTATATTTTTACCTGCATAAGCCATAAAGTATTCTGGATTGTAAATCTCTTCGCGAAATGAAGGGATCCCTATCTGAATTGTTCTATTATTATAGTCTATTGTCGTAGCTGTTCCGTCGATGATAGCAATACCTTGGCGGCGAAGGCCCTCTACCTCAGCTTTTGCTTCAGCTTTTGCGTTATCAAGCTCTCTAATTTGGTTGTGGAGGCCTTCAATTTCAGCTTTTACAGCTTCAAATTTTTGAGTGAGTAGGATTTGGAGGTTATGAGAGAAGCGGGGGCTTCTAGCTTGGACAACTTCATTTACGGATGCAGTGAATATAGGGTTTACAAACGGTACGGTAACAGTTTGCCCAGCCATGCTGATCACAGCTTGACGGATGTTTTCTTCATCTTCATCATCTGCATTTTTGTCTGGGTTTGCGACTTGCTCCGTTCTGACACGCAATTTGATTGGAGCCGTTTTAGTTTCTCCTGTTACAGCGAACGCGGTGATCGGCTTTAGAATTGTACCGTAGGCTGAAGGAAGCTCGCCTTCTTGATCTGGATCGGCACTTACATGAAGCTTTGGAAGAAGATCTTCTTCTCGCGCGTTCGGAACATGCTCGGGTGTGGCTATAGTACGGAGTGAGTTTGTATTTTGGATAGCGTCTACAACGCCTTTTTTTAGCCCGTTACGTCCAAGTGTTGCGACACGGATGTTCTGCTCTATGATCCTTTGGAAGTCATTCTTTAAGAAAGAGAACTGCTCTTCTGGGTTTGTAATACTTACAAAGTTGCCATCTTTCTTAGCAGTTCTCGCATCAAAGAGCATGTAGCCAGCTCTTTGATCAATTCTGCTTTGCATGAAAAGATCAGCTTCTGCTTGGGAGATAAGCACGATCTCTTCGGCGTTGGCTTTTGCAAGAAAGAATGAAGAGCACAATCTTACATTCGCTTGGGTAAGGTGTGGGCTGATGCGGAAGCTCTCTTCTAAATCTTTATGAAGAAGATTTTGTGTGTGCTTGAACTTGCCTGCTGAGATTAGATTTGTAATATCACCTGTTAAGAAGTCGAGATCGATCTCTTCTGGAGCTTTTTTGACCATGCCGATGACGTGATCTGGCTTGCGCTCGTGGCTAACAACGACTCTTTCAGAAAGAGCGATGCTTAACGCTTGCGCTTGAGCTTGTGCTTGAGCTTGTGCTTGCGCTTGTGCCACAGCGATGACAACGGCGTTGACATCGGCTTGAGGAATCGTTACGGGCTTATCCTCTGGAT
>JBDQID010000371.1:0-2538 GCA_040264515.1 Chlamydiales bacterium | reverse complement strand
GGGCAACTCTCCGGAACTCACACATACAACAGAAGACAGGTCCCGCTGCCGCGGCACACTGTTCTTACTATCCCGTCCCAGCACTAAAGTACTGGGCTAAAGAGAGAAACAACCACTGCCGTGGTCTAAATAAAGTTATCACCTGCACAAATTTGATCTTAAACAATTACAGACATAAAAAAGTGCCAAACTTCAGTCCCACCACTAAAGTGCTGGCCTAAAGAGAGAGACGACCACTACCGTGCTCTAAAAACTATTTCTATAAACCAGTAGACAAGGCGGAATTAAGAGTCAAACTGAAGTTAATGTTAGCAGTTCCTGCGCATACCATTAAATATCAGATACCTATGTTAGATTGATGCATATGCACGTTAGCTAAAGAAGCACGATATCAAATATTATGCTGCGTGCTGCGTAATATATTTTCTATTGATGCAAAATAGATTGTTATTCTATGTTTTGCGCCCGAGGTGCATATAATGTTGTGGAAAAAAGGAACACTAACTCTTGATAACGGAGCTACCTTTTACGGAATGGCTCCAGAATGGCAAAATGAGCCTGCCTTTGGCGAGGCCGTTTTTACAACCGGAATGGTAGGATATCCAGAATCGCTTACCGACCCCTCCTTTCACGGACAAATCCTCACCTTCACCTATCCACTTATCGGTAATTACGGTATCCCTTCGAAAGATGAGTGGGAATCGATGCAAATTCATCCATCCGCCATCATCACAAATCAAGCTATCAAAAAGAGCTCTCACTACACATCTGAGAGCTCTTTTTTTGCTTTACTGGAAAGCAAAAAAATCCCACTGCTTACAGAAGTTGATACGCGTGAGCTCACAAAAATATTACGTTCTCGTGGCCCAACCATGGCAGCTCTTAGCTACGGCAAGCAAGCCGTAAGATTTGCCATGCCCAGCCAATACTTTCCTGTAAGAGAAGTCTCCCCAAAAAAAGAACAACTCTACAACTCTCAGTACAACAAAACTTTGATCGTTGTTGATTGCGGAATGAAAAGCAGTATCCTCAACTTTCTAAAAACATTTCCCCTCGCCATTCGCGTTGTCTCCCACGACTACGACTACAACAATGATAACTACGACGCCCTTTTTCTTTCCAACGGCCCAGGGGATCCCACAGCGTGCAGTGTAACTATTGAAATCTTGAAAAAAGCGATGCAAAACGAAAAGCCTATTCTCGGTATCTGTCTTGGAGCACAACTCCTAGCACTTGCCTCCGGAGCATCTACCTACAAACTTCCCTTCGGTCACCGTGGGCAAAATCAACCATGCATTAATACGGCAACGAACCGATGTTATCTTACAAGCCAAAATCACGGATACGCTATCGATGAGAGCTCTCTGTCTAATGAGTGGGAAGTGAGCTTTCGCAATCTCAACGACGGCTCTGTTGAAGGTATTGCTCATAAATCACTGCCATACTTCGCTGTGCAATTCCATCCAGAAGCGTCCCCAGGTCCAACCGATACGCACTGGATTTTCAACTATTTCTTTAAACAACTAACCAAAGAGAACGCTCTTGTTTAACGGTAAAAAAGTACTTATATTGGGCTCTGGAGGCCTTCGTATTGGACAAGCTGGAGAATTCGACTACTCAGGTTCTCAAGCCATTAAAGCTCTTAAAGAAGAAAATATTTATACCGTTCTCGTAAATCCAAATATCGCCACCATCCAAACCGATGACAAAATGGCTGACACTGTTTACTTACAGCCTCTTACCGTTGAATGCGTTGCACGCATTATCGATAAAGAACGCCCTTGTGGTATTTTTTTTGGATTTGGAGGCCAGACAGCGCTAAACCTTGGATTACAACTCCATGAAAAAGGAATTCTCGAACGCTACAATATCGAAGTCTTGGGTACCTCTGTTGACTCTATTCGCTGCACTGAAGATCGTCAACTCTTCAAAGATCGCCTCTCTGAAATCGATATAAAAACCGCTCGCAGCTACGCTGTTACAACAGTTAAGGATGCTATTCACGCTGCTGAGAAGATCGGCTATCCCCTAATGATGCGCTCCGCATTTTCACTCGGAGGACTTGGCTCTGGACGCATTGATAACGCTCAAACGCTCTCTATCAGGGCTACAGAAGCACTTCATCACTGCTCACAAATACTTATCGAAGAGTATTTGGGCGGATGGAAGGAAATAGAATACGAAATCGTACGCGATAGCAGTGATGACGCTCTGACAATTTGCAATATGGAAAACTTCGATCCCATGGGCATCCATACAGGCGAGAGCATCGTCGTTGCTCCCTCACAAACGCTTACCAACCGCGAATACCATAATCTCCGTGAAATAGCGCTAAAAACAGCACGCCATCTCAAAATCGTAGGTGAATGCAACATCCAGTACGCACTGAATCCGGAAAATAGCGACTATCGCGTAATCGAAGTCAACGCGCGACTGTCTCGCTCAAGCGCACTCGCTTCAAAAGCCACAGGCTATCCACTCGCCTTCGTTGCTGCAAAACTCGCCTTAGGGCAACGCCTCTACCAAATAAAAAATAAT
>JBDQID010000370.1:0-2538 GCA_040264515.1 Chlamydiales bacterium | reverse complement strand
TAGTAAATCCTTGAAAATAACCCTTAGCGTATCTACTATTTCGTTTAATGTACTGTACATGAAAAGCCTCTTATTGTGATTGATTGGGGGCTTTTCTTTTTACCATAAAAATATTTAGACACAACTTATTATACACCACCAATGCGGAGCGCCCGCGCTACAACCATTGAATGTTGTGTAAGGGTAAAGTTTTAAATTAAAGGACGTGGAGCTGACTGCAAAAAACAAAGGTAAAGGTCTATTTACTTAAAAAAACTTATGCAACAGAGCAGTAGTTTGTGGTGCCGACTGTTCTTTTTATGTATATATAATTGTTTTTATTTGTTGTGCCGTATATAATAGGTCTTTTTCTAAATGTTAAAATATTATAGGTGTAATAATGACAAACGTAATGATGGCAGCTGCCAGTGGTGTAAACAGAACACAACAAGAACTAGGACATTTAAACGCATGGGTGAAGAATAATCTTGGACTAGATGCTCCAGCTGAAGCCAAAACTGCAGTGGATAATGCATCTAACTTTGTTGTGCGTTATGCAGGTAGACTTGTTTCGAAAAACCAAACGTGTATTACTTCAGTAAAAGTGGGAGTCACAGCGCTTACTGCTTTTTTTGCATTTCCATATCTAGCTATTGCAACAGTTGCAGGAATTACAATGAATGCAGCGAATCCAACATGGGATGCTAAGATTCAATCTTTTGTCACCGGTGTTAATTCAAAGGTACATCAGTTTGGAATGAATGCGGGTATTCTTAACGTAAAGGATGTAAATGGTCAAGAAGAAGTGCCAGATAAGGCAGCTTGTAAATCTAAGGCAAAAAAATTAATAGCAACAACAGCTATGGTTTTTGCAACATTTCTTCTCGCTCCATTTCCAATTCCGACAGCGATCGCTGTCTCAGTAGGGCTCTGTCTTGGCAAGGACCTTGGTCACAAGTTCTTAGGTTTTCGTGCGGATAGAATTGAGTTTGCAAGTGCGGTTAGAGTGCAAACTTTGATCAGAGCGCGTTTTGCAAGGCAGGCGGCTGCAGAAAGAAGCCAAGCTAGAGCTGATGACGCACCCCACTTCGACCGGGAAGTCGTCTGGAACCAAGACGAAAAAAGATACACTTGGGCTGTGTAGTTTATTACGCGCTCTAGATCCTTTTTGCTACTGCAGCACATGTGCGGCAGTAGCAAAAGGAGTTACTCTATTGTTGAGCTTCCTGATTAAGACGCTTGAAGAGGTAACCGAGGGTACTGGTTCGGTATTTTTTTCTGCTTTCGGTATGATAGGAAAGAATACTCTCGAAATTCTTTTGCATTGTTTGAATCCCTTTCTCTTTTAACCAAGTTTCAAGCACTTTGATCTGGTTTTTGTTGTAGTCGACATCGCCGTTAAAGAATTTGACTTGGGTCAATACTCTTGTGAATTGCGGATCGTTCTTTAATTCACCGTCGTCAAAGCCGTTCTTGCCTTCGGTGATAATCCCATTGCGGATGTCGTAAAGAGCAATTTTACGAGTTCTATCACTGATATCGTCTTCAGACTCTTTATCGAGATCTAACTTGTTGCGGAAGAATTCCGCTTCTTTTTGATCGATAAGCATGGTCTTTATCTTACCATTTTCTTTGGTAACAATCATGTGATAGACAGGTTTTTGGTATTTACCGAAAAGTTTTGTGGGCACTTCTCTGATATCACCCGTTTTCTTTGTAACGAAGTTATTACTAACAAAGATATTGCTATCAAATAACTTTTTTTGCTTCTTCCACTGGCTCTCAGACGCCATGACACTTTGCAGGCTAAATAGCGTACCTGTTCGCATGAAGAATCGCTTTGTCAACTTTGAGAGGCCTAGGGTTATATAGTAAGTAGCAAAGTTAGCCATGTTAAAGAGAAAAAGAGAGCCTATGAATTCAAGCATAAGCAGAGCTGTTGAAACAATCATAGCCGTTTTAAGAACAGTGTTCAGAATTCGACTTCTTGTATTGATTTTATTGAGTAAACCTTTGTACTTATTGAATAGATTTCCAGGTCTCAATGCTTGTGAAATTCTAAAGAATGGACGCATAATGGAAAAATTAGAAACTCGAGAAGGCCTTAGCCAAGAATCTTTAAATAGATTTAAGTTCTCAGACCACTTCCAACGACTTAAAGGCACGCGCTTTTCATCTAGATTTTCCAAATCAATCTCGAGCTCTTGCTCTACTTCAACTTGCTGCTCAATTTCTTGCTCCGTACCTATTTGATCTTTTTGAATTGATGAGACCTCTTTTGGAAGAGGAGCTCCTTTACGATACCCTGTTTCGATAGACACTTTCTTTTTGAACTGCTTGAGTTTCTCTTCTGCTTGCTGCGTGCATTTCTGCAAGACCTCTGCTGTCGGTAAAAGCTTTTCAGGCTTACTGTAGAGTTTGAACGGATCGGTTTCTTGCTTAAGAACGAATTCGGACGAGAAAGATTTACAGTAAAGATTGACGGTCTTCTGTAAACTTTTTTCTTCAATTAGATCGTTTTTTAGCAGGGTGCGAACCAGATTTTTTCTTTGCTGCTTT
>JBDQID010000369.1:0-2557 GCA_040264515.1 Chlamydiales bacterium | reverse complement strand
TCTTACAAAATGGGTCAATAAAAGTATCGGAGGCAATATTAAGGAGGCGTCGGAAATCTTTCTAACAAGAGAAGAGCTTCAAAAGATTTTCGAAGAAAGGGATGAAAAATGGAAGCAGTCTGAAGAGCTCGAAGATTTTAACCGCATCATCGGAAACCTCTTCGCCCTCCGAAGCAAAAACGCAGAACAAGGCATGGTCTCAACAGACACACTCCCCATGGCCCCCATTCATAGCAGCGTAAATCATATCAGAGAAATCCTTCAGGATAAAGTATTCTCCTCCGTTCCCATCTACCATCGTTCAAGACGAAATATCGTTGGAATCGTCTCCGCGCGAGACCTCCTAAGAGCACCCGGTAAAGACTCCATTCGCGACTACATAACATCGCCATGGTTCATCACTCAGCAAACCCCCATCATGCAAATTCTAGAACAGTTTCAAAATAACAACAAAAGAATCGCCGTTATTCTAGATGCAGATGGACAAGCCATGGGTATTCTATCACTAGATGAAATACTAGATGAAATCTTGGGCGAGGCGCGTCCTATAAAAGAGAGCCATACAAGCCATCGTGTACTCGAGCGCACCTTCTCTGCAAATATGCTAACATCTGAATTTAATCAACAATTCGGAGCGAATCTAGACAGTAAAAAGTTTCAAACTCTCGGGAAACTCGTTATATCCCGACTAGAACACCATCCAAAAAAAGGTGAATCCGTTCGCATCGATCGCTTCGAATTCACCATCCTCGAAGTTGCCCTCCTTGAACCCAAAACACTCTCCATCCAAACTATCGTAAAATAACAATCTACAAAACTAAATTCATCATTCAATCTGAAAAGGAAAAAGTACAATGGGCTTTAATCCACGATATCTAACAATCGCAAATACCCCAAACAGAGTAAATACAGGCGTGCCAGCAAACGAAAGTAAAAGAACAAACAGTGCAAATTCAAGTGTTGGACCTCTCCCACATATTTTCGTTAATATTTTCCCAAAAGAAAGAAATCCACCAAACGAAACAGCCTATTTAAGCTCAAAAATCACATCTATTCAAAATAGCGTACAAGAATCCAAAGAAATAGCAAGCTCTGTTTCTCAAAAAGCTGAAGAATATTTTGACAGTGAAAGCAAATTTTCTACAGAACCTACCAAATACAAGTATTGAGTTCTTGAGAATTCTCAAATATTTTAAACGCAAAAGACGCAGACATCCTTTTCCCTAAAAGGATGTCTGCGTCTTTGCATTTATAGCAAGATTGGCCATAAGTTTGGATTTCAATCTTGGTATAAAATATGTGGGGGCCCTCAAATGACTATTTTTTTTCGGTAACAAGCTCCCGCAAACGCGTAACAATGCTTACAATTTTCTCAACCGCGTAATCGATCTCTTCCTCTGTTGTCATACGGGAGAAAGAAAAACGCACAGAACTTGCTGCAACAGCTCTAGAAATCCCCATATTCAAAAGAATACGAGACGGCTCTAAAGAACCCGATGAGCAAGCTGACCCATGTGATGCAGCAACACCTTCTAAATCTAGATTCATAAGAAGAGACTCTCCTTCAATACCGTGAAAGGAGATATTCGATGTATTGACAACTCTTGGCCCTTCCCCGTTAATAGAAATATCAGCCAAATTTTCTTTAAGTCCATTTTCAAAGCGATCACGCAAAGATTGCATGCGCAAAGAAACCTCTGGAAATTTATCTCTTAGGGAAGTTACAGCCTTTGCAAGACCTGCAATCCCAACAAGGTTTTCCGTTCCAGCTCTTCTAAAATATTCCTGAGAGCCCCCCGTAACCATGGGATCTAATTTTTGCGTAGAACGCAAAATTGCCATACCCGTACCCTTTGGCCCGTGACACTTATGCGCTCCAAAACAGAATGCTGTGACACCTTCTGGAATAGTAAAAGACTCTTTACCAAGTAACGCCACACCATCGACAATAAAAGGTATTTTCGCCTCATAAGCCATTCGTGCAATCGCCTCGATATCCGTCTTTATCCCCGTTTCATTATTTACTGCCATCAAAACAATCAACTTTGTATCTGCTCGAATTGCAGCACGCACCGCATCTTCTGTTACAGCTCCCCATGATCCGACCCTTAAAAAAGTAGCCTCCGCACCCTTTTTCTCAAGCTGTTTAACAGTATTAAAAACTGCCGGATGCTCAACATCAGATGTAATAATATGCCCTCTATCTTCAAGTCCAAAAATGCCCCTGATTGTCATATTCAAAGCTTCTGTTCCACCTGAAGTAAAAATGACTTCGTGAGGCTTCACCTTGAAAAAACTAGCGATATCTTTTCTAGCTGTACTCAAAATCGATTTAGCCTTTTGCCCATAAGCGTGTACACTAGAAGAATTCGCTAAGTCCTTATTCATAAGTTCTATCATTACCTTACGAACTTCTGGATCTAAAAACGTTGTTGCATTGTTATCTAAGTACACATTCATGACACTTCCTCAACTTCTATTAAAAACACTGTTATATTATCAACACCACCTCTAGAATTCGCCGCCCATACAAGAATTTCAGCGCTCTCTTCTAAAG
>JBDQID010000368.1:0-2564 GCA_040264515.1 Chlamydiales bacterium | reverse complement strand
AAATATGACCTTCGCTCCACCTTTAAAAAATAAAATAATTCCAATCTGAATAGTTGATGTATTCATCCTACTTATCCTACAAGGATAAAAAACGATAAAATCAATTTGAATAGCATTAAAAGTCAAGGCAACTAAAATTAAACAAAAAACTTTATAACTACTCTAAAATGTTGTATACTAACTTATGCAATAAGATTTACTAACCAAACCAAACTAGTGACATTAGAGCAGTTATGCATAAAGAAGAATTCCTTCCAACAATACTAATTTTCAGCCCTCATAAAGAAACATGCACCTGGTTAAAAACCAGTATCGGAACTTTTTTCGATCTAATAATAGCAGAAACAGAAAAAGAAGCTTTCGACTGTTTAGCTGAGAATTCTACTGATATTATTATTTTCGATGAACGATCAAAAGAAGAACGCTCTTGGGATTTTTGCAGATCCCTTAAAAAAAAAGAACCATATAAGAACATCCCCATATTGGCAATTACAACAATAGAGAGCTCCCGACAGATCCATCAACTTTTTGAAGCTGGAGTGACTGATTTTTTACTAGCCCCTCTTAAACCGTTCGAAGTAAAAGCACGTCTAGAACTAGCCCTGCACTTTAAACCAACAGCCGAAATTGTCTCAAGAGCAATGGAAAAATTTAGAGACCTCTCAGAGAGAGATCCTCTCACCGATCTCTATAATCGCTACGTACTAGACAACTACGCAATCGAACTCATATCAAATGCAAGAGAGGTCAAATACCCTCTTTCAATGCTAATGATTGATATTGACCACTTTAAAGATATCAACGATGAATACGGACATCTCATTGGAGATGAAGTGCTTATTGCTTTCGCGAGACTTTTAAATAGCTCTCTACGCAGTCATGACTTAAGCATTCGGTATGGAGGGGAAGAATTCGTCGTCCTCCTCCCCTATACATCCAAAGAACAAGCACTTATTGTAGCTGAAAAGCTATGTGAAAAAACTCATAATCGCCCCTTTAAGACAAATCACGGTCCTGTTAATATCACTATTTCGGTTGGAGTGACCTCCTTTAAAACTCATCTTCCAATGAATAACCAAGAAGAGCTTCATTTACTGCTCCAACATGTCGATAAAGCTTTATATCAAGCAAAAAAAAATGGCAGGAACCAAGTGGTCATTGCCTAAATCTAAGGTGCCTTTTACTATGAAACATATTTTTCTATCTCTCTTCCTTCTCATCTCCCAGCCCGCTCTTTGTAATACAATCGAAGTTGGAGTCCCAATCAAAGATGGGAAAACAGCCGAAGCCCCAGATTCCGTTAAATGGAGTCCGAAAACAAAAAAACAAGCAAGTAACAGCGGTATCAAAGCAAAGGCGCAAGACTACCTCCAAGCGTTTAAAATCCTACGCCTTCAAAACCCCACATCGAAAATTTATTTTGTTGTAGGTGGAATTTCTATCGACCATGTTGTGGATTTTCGCATTATGCCAAACGGTACTTTGGGAATTATCTCCTTCCACTCATCAAGAGGACGGCAATCAAAAATTATTGATATTGCAACTATTAGCGAACTCGGAATTCGTTAAAGAAGTGCCAACAAACCCTCTCTCTTTTCTTCATCTTAAAAATATTCCCATTCTAGAACAGCTGCATCTCGAAGAAGCTCTCCTACGCAGTGACTCTCAAAACTGGTGTCTTATTAACGAGGGCTCTCCAGACGCTATCGTAATGGGTGTTTCTGGGAAAAAAGAAGAGTTCATCAACGAGAACCGTGCCGTAGGAATCCCTATAATTAAACGCTTTAGTGGTGGTGGGACAGTTTTTGTAGACAACAATACGATTTTCGTAAGCTTTATCTTCAATCAAGAACAGCTCCCCATAGACCCCTTTCCTCAATCTGTAATGAAATGGAGCGGTGAGTTTTACAACCAAGTTTTTGGCTCTTCTTTCGCATTAAGAGAAAACGACTATACGTTTGGACTACAGAAATTTGGAGGTAATGCACAGTATTTCACAAAGAATCGCTGGCTACACCATACCACATTTTTATGGGACTACGATCCAGAAAAAATGCTATCACTACAAATGCCCAAAAAAAAGCCTCTTTACCGAAAAGAGCGCGCACACCGTGATTTTCTCTGTTCTCTTAAAAAGTTTTTCCCTTCTAAAGAATTTGTAATTAACCGACTTATAAAAGAGCTTTCGGCAACTTTCCTCTTAAAGCATTCAACTCTTGCGCATGCAAAGCAAGCACTAAAGCTTCCTCACAGGCAAGCGACCAAACTCTTAGAAGAAAAGTCTCATCCAAAAACCGTTAGCCCTACTTTCTCTGCCAGCGCTTTATCCTAAGAACTTATGCGACAAAGCAGTAGACTATCCAATCTTTAATATATATCCTTACAAACCTCTAAAATAACGTCAACTCGACTCTTAATTCCGCCCTGTCTACTGGTTTATAGAAGTAGTTTTTAGACCACGGTAGTGGTGGGATAATAAGAATAGTGTGCCGTGGCAGCGGCACTTCTCTTCTTTTTTAACTTTGAGATCCTGAGAGATGCCACTACCGTGGCATAGATTTTTT
>JBDQID010000367.1:0-2573 GCA_040264515.1 Chlamydiales bacterium | reverse complement strand
GGCAGTTATAGCGTAAGGCGTCATAGAACTCTTGAAAATTAGGAATGTTTAACGGCTTTGAGCGGAAGGGGAGGCGTAGCGCCGTTTGAATTTCGATCTCTTGAGCATTCTTAAGAGCGAAGATAATAGCAAGTTCTGCTTTATCCTCTTCAAGTGTCTCTTTTGGTGTAAAGAATGGTGATGTTGAAAGGAGCTTGCAAGAGTGGACGTAGCCTTCTAAGACTTCCCTTTGGAATTTTACATCGCAACGAGCACTTTCTTTACTTGTGGCAATATCGAAAGTTTCCCTAAGCTCATCTTTTTCTTCATCGGCAATTTCTTCACAGTTATCAAGATCCGTTGCCTTAGAGTACTCAACTACGATTTTATTAAGGTTTTTTTCCAGGTAAAATAGGACTGCTGCTAGATGTTGACAGTCGTAGGAGTAAGGGCAGTCGCAGTTAGAATCGATCATCTCCGACTCCATGCGCTCAATTTCTAACTCACATTCATAATTGTTTTCAAAGTTACCTAACACACGACAGTTAAGACGTATCGTGTTGGTGTCCATGTAGATAATCTTTGTTGAAACAACACTGTCTTTAGTGAAAAGGTTGCGACCATCCTTTAAAATTGAGGATGAAAAGTCGTGCTTAAGCTTACGAAAATTTAACATGATGGGCACTCTTGTTTCATTCCAATGGTCACCTACCTTAACTCTTTACCTTTCTCAAACGCAACGAAAATACACTCTAAAGTGCATTTTTTCATCTCGGCCCTCTGTTTTTTAAGTTTCAGCTTAGATAGGCGGTAAATCACAGGGCTATCGTGGAAGAGTTGTTTTTTTGTCTTGCTTATGTCACTCTGTCGGTATTTTAAACGACGGTAATTTATTTACTGCCTATTTAAACCAAGATCGGCCGTAGGCTTGGATTTCTGGCATGACCTATTCTCGTTTGCTGTTGCGTTCGATCTTGTTAATGTACCACTATTTACTATGATCTCCACGCTTAGCCAAACGAAAAAATCTCATAGTAAAAATCCAAACTTATAGCCAATCTCGGTGTACTTGTTTCTGGTGGTAAATTTTAGAGCCGATAAAAAACGGAGACCCTTCATATGCTATTTGAAGCAGCACTGATCAGTGATAACTTTGTTCTATTGTCACTTTTATTGATGATACCGGCAATTTTATTTTATTTAGCGGAACACCCGATAACTAAGGGCTTCTTTAAGGTAGTTCCTTTGCTGCTTTTTGCTTATTTTATACCAACAACACTGAGCTCTTTGGGCGTTATTCCGCATACAGCACCACTTTACTCCGCAATTAAAACTTATATTCTTCCTGCTTGTTTGATCTTATTAACACTTTCAGCGGATCTAAGAGCTATTATTAAGCTTGGTCCTAAAGCTTTGATTATGTTCTTTACGGGAACGTTTGGGGTATTAATCGGTGGTGTAATCTCATATTTGTTATTCCATAGCTACCTTCCAGATGATATTTGGAAGGGGATGGGGGCGCTTTGTGGCTCTTGGATCGGTGGTGGTGCTAATTTTCTTGCTGTAGGAGAATCTATTGGTACAAGTGACAGTATTATGGGGGCAATGGCAATTGTCGATGTTGTAATTGGGAGCTCGTGGATGGGCTTGCTGATGTTTTTTGCTGCGGAGTCGGATAAGATCGATAAAGCTTTAGGTGCCGATAATTCTGCGATTGAAGAGCTTAAGCAGACAGTTGTGACATTTCAGAGTAAAACAACGCGTGTGACAACTACAACGGATTTAATGCTGCTTTTTACCATCGCTTTTTTAGGAACCTCGATTGCATTTGTATTGGGTTCCCTCTTGCCTCCAGTCGGGGATATTATTTCTCATAATACATGGAAAATTATGATTGCAACAGCATTTGGTATCGCCCTCTCTTTTACGCGTGCTAGAAATCTTGAAGGTGCAGGTGCTTCAAAATTAGGTACCGTGATGCTCTACTTATTGATAGGTGTGATTGGAGCCAGTGCTCAGTTTGGTGAAGTGATGAAGCACCCGATCTTAATTTTAATGGGTGCGGTTTGGATTGTTATACACCTGATAGTCATGTGTGTAATGATGAGAATATTGAGAGCCCCGTTTTTTTTAACAGCTGTTGGCTCTCAGGCAAATATTGGAGCTGCAGCATCAGCTCCAATCGTAGCATCAGCATTTCATCCAGCTCTAGCACCCGTAGGCGTTCTTCTCGGTATTCTAGGATACATTGTCGGTACCTATGCAGCGCTTTTATTCGCTCAAGGAATGCAGTTGTTGTCTCGCCTTGTTTGACGCTGGTTTTGAGAGCAACGGTTTCGAATTGCATTAGACAGCGATGCTCTGCCGTGTAAATTTTTCAAGAAAATTAAAAATCGACTTTAAACCATTTATCCTTATTCAACGTTTAATTTAAAACTTTACCCTTACGCAATATTCAGTGGTTGTAGCGGGCGCTCCGCATTCGCATCAACCTAACATAGAATTCTGATATTTAGTGGCATACACTGGGAGTGCTAACATTAACGTCAGTTCGACTCTTAATTCCGCCTTGTCTACTGGTTTATAGAAATAGT
>JBDQID010000366.1:0-2596 GCA_040264515.1 Chlamydiales bacterium | reverse complement strand
GTTCAGAGCGGAGACAGAGATCTCTTTATTGCGCTTGTTAAGCAAATGCTTCCACTACTTAAGCTTGAAGAAGATTTTCAAGATTTATTGGATTTGTGTGTGGAGTACTTTCAGCGCCGTGATTATGAAGATGTCGCAACTCCCGTGCAACAAATTTTAGAAAAAAGAAAGAGTATTGCAAGATCGACTTCTCTTCCTTCTCAAGAAGGAGATCTTTCTAACCTCGTTGAATTAATTGAAAAATCTTAAAGTAAAGTAGACTTTCAAGAAGCGGTACTCCTTTTTATTGCCAGGCAAATCAAAAGAATGTAATATCCCCTTCCCCATGTTAGTCTTGGATTTTTGAAAAAGGGAGAGTGTGAACTTGTGACTGCTGCTAACATAGGTCGTGTGGCCAGTATAATATTGGGTGGAGGTGCTGGAACGCGCCTGTTTCCCCTGACGATGGCTCGTTGTAAACCTGCCATTTCATTCGGAGGTCGGTACTGTCTTATTGATGTACCCATTTCTAACTCTTTGAATGCAAATATTAATAAGATATTTGTAATTACTCAATTTTTATCGTCTTCTTTACATCGTCATATTCTTGAGACTTATAGATTAGACTCTTTTAGTCGTGGTTTTATAGATCTTCTAGCCGCAGAAGAAAAGCCATCGGGAAAACAGTGGTATCAAGGTCCTGCCTGTGCGGTCCGCCAAAATCTTGAATACTTTAAAAATTTACCGGTTGATTACTTTCTTATTCTTTCTGGTGATCAGCTCTATAACATGAATTTTCAAAAGATGTTAGCCTTTGCAAAGGCTACTGATGCGGATCTTACAATTGCTTCACACCCCTTAGATCAAAATGAAGCTAAGCGTATGGGTCTTCTTAAAATAGACAAAAATTCAAAAGTTTTAGACTTTGTTGAGAAACCTAAGACAGACGAACTTCTTAAAAGGTTCTGTATTGATAAGCAGCGTGAGCTGTTTGCAAAACATGACATTTTTTTACCTCCAACACCTTCATATTTAGGCTCGATGGGGATTTATGTTTTTAAGAGAAAGGCACTTCTTGATCTCTTAGAAGAAGATCCTCGTTCGGATTTTGGAAAACATCTTATTCCCACTCAAATTGTAAAGGGGAAAACCTCTGCTTTTCTATATGGTGGATATTGGGAAGATATTGGAACTGTACGTTCGTATTATCAAGCAAACATTGGTCTTACAAAGCGAGTCCCAAAATTCAATTGTTATGATGAATGGAATTCTATTTATACAACGCCTTACAACCTTCCAGGCCCAAAGATTTATGATACGCAAGTACAGAGTTCTATTATTTGTGAGGGTTCAATTATTGAAGCAACTAAAATTAAGAGTAGTATTTTAGGTGTTCGTACTGTTGTTGGAAAGGGAACTGAAATTACGGATTCATATATTATTGGTAGTGATTATTATGCACCTCCGTTACAACAAAAGAGCTCTCCTGTTGATAGAATTAATATTGGACGGAATTGTCGAATTAAAAAAGCTATTATTGATAAGAATGTGACTTTAGATGACGATGTGCAGCTTATTAACAAACAAGGTTTAGATCATTTTGATGGTAAAAATGTTTTTATTCGTGACGGTATTATTATTGTTACGGGAGAGGCGTATTTACCCAAAGGATTTGTTTTATAAAGGGTTCTTATGGCCGTATGGGCAATTGCTGACTTACACCTCTCTTTTGGTGTTCCTGATAAAAAAATGGACCCTTTTGGTCCAGTTTGGGTGGATCATGCAGAAAAGATTAAAAGACATTGGGAAGAAAAAGTATCTCCCGATGATCTTGTTCTTCTCGCTGGTGATATCTCCTGGGCGATTAACTTAGAACAAGCACAGCGTGACTTAGATTGGATTGCAGCTCTTCCTGGAACCAAGATTATGCTGCGGGGTAATCATGACTATTGGTGGTCGTCTCTGAAAAAAATGAAAAAGATAATGCCGCCTTCGATCATTCCTGTTCATAATAATGCGGTAGAGTGGGGAGATATTTCTATTGGAGGAACTCGTCTTTGGGATAGTCAGGAGTACGGCTTTTCGGAATTTATTCAATATACAGGGGAAAGGCCTGCAGCTCCAAAGGAAAAAGATCTTGAAAATCAAGAGAGAATCTTTCAAAGAGAGCTTCAGCGCTTAGAATTGAGTCTTAAAGCTCTTGATCCTTCAGCCTCTAAGCGAGTTGTAATGACGCACTACCCTCCCATTAGCGCATCTCTTGCCCCTTCACAAACTTCAGTGCTCTTAGAGAAGTATCAAGTGGATCTCTGCGTCTTTGGTCATCTTCATAATGTAAGAAAAGACGCTTTACCTTTTGGCGAAAAAAATAGCGTAAGCTACCTTTTAACCGCTTGCGATTATCTGGATTTCTCTCCGCTTGAAATCACATTTTGATGTAATATGAACTGGGATGTATACCAAGCTTATGGCCAATCTTGGTATACATCAAGCTGTTTTTATTCAGAGTCGTTTTCTTTTTGATTCTTGAGTTTTTCGTTAAATGTATTTAGATAGTAATCGAAGAGTTCAAAGGGAGAGCTATTTTCGTTAAAGGAATCAATTGGTTTTTTTATTT
>JBDQID010000365.1:0-2606 GCA_040264515.1 Chlamydiales bacterium | reverse complement strand
CATCTGTGATAGCTCAAAGATCGCCTTTGACTTTTTCGGGGAAAGCCCACACGGACGAATGATTTCCTTAATGGCGTCCGCTCCGAATCCAACCATTTGCTCAGCTGTTGCAGCTTTAGAAAAAAGCAGCGGTGTTATCTTGTTCACTCTCTCATCCGTACATTGAGCGGAAAGTAAAACGGCGATGAGAAATGTGTAATTGTCCCGGTGCAACAAAGGAATCGGTGGATTCGGATAAAGGTCGATTAAAATGCGGTGGATCTTCGATGCCTTTTCGCGCAATCTCATCTCTATTTACCAATGCAACACGATGAAAAAATAGCAGATAGAAGGTCTTCTGTAATATTTGTTCCAATAATTTGCCCTAACGCATTCAATGTCTCCCGTGCATCTAAGGCAAGAAACTCCGGTGATGCTTTTTCTCGTAGCCCTTCGAGCAGTCGTTCTGTTGCAGTAATTGCCTTCATCAAAGCGTCCTTATGACGTACATTCGTAATCACAAGCTCATCTTTTGGTGGCGGTCCATGATCCCAAATAACTCTATCCACCGCCGCATGTAACTTCTCAATACCTTCTCGCTCTCTTGCCGAAATCATAACAACTTGATCTAAAGAAAGCTGTGGAAGGGAGCCATAAGGCAAATCACTTTTATTCCATACCGCCACGGTTCTATTTTTTGGAACTTGAGCTAAGAGCTCGTGATCAGTTGGATTCAATCCCGATTGAACATCTAAGACAAGAAGTACAAGATCCGCTTCCTGCATCGCTTTTTTCGAACGACGGATTCCCTCTGCTTCAACGATCTCATCTGAATCACGAATACCCGCCGTATCAATAAGACGTACGTTGAGCCCGTTAAGACGCATATGATCTTCGAGGATATCGCGCGTTGTTCCCGCAATATGGGTTACAATCGCCCGATCCTTATCAAGCAAAGCGTTCATGAGGGATGATTTACCAACATTTGGACAACCCACAATACATAAAGAGATTCCATCGCTAATAATCTTTCCATCCGAAAACGTCTCAACTAATCTTTCCATCTCTACTTTTAACAGCTCTACATCCTTACAAACTTGTGAAAGAGAGGCAAATTCAATATCTTCTTCCGGGAAATCTACCCAAGCCTCAAGCATCGCCAAAATGTGCGTTAGCTGTTTTTGGAACAATGAAATCTTAATTGACAGACGCCCTGCGAGATGACTCTCTGCCGCATCTAATGCCATTTTATTTTTTGAACCAATCAACTCCTGAATAGCCTCAGCTTGAGCCAGATCCACCTTTCCATTAATAAATGCTCTAAAAGAAAACTCTCCTGGACGCGCAGCTCGTGCGCCAGCGGCAATTACAACCTCCAAAACACGTTGAGAGACAATGCGCCCACCATGGCAATGGATCTCCACGGTGTCCTCGCCCGTAAAAGAGCGTAAGCCCAAAAGAACTAAAAGCAGAGCTTCGTCAACTGTGCGAGAAGATGCATCTAAGATCCTTCCAAAATGCGCTGTATGTGTTTTATATTCCTTAACTGGACCCGAGAACAGTGTATCGGCAATTTCAAGAGAGCGATCTCCAGAAATACGAATAATAGCAATGCCTCCCTCTCCCGGAGGCGTTGCGATAGCCGCAATGGTCTCACCTGGCTCGTAAGGTGAATGAACAAATTCCATATCTGTTTTATATCTTAATCTTTAGCGGCGAATAGTTTTTTAAATGAAAAAGAGAAATCTTTGAGCTTAAGGCGCAACGAACGCTTATCGTAGAACTCTTCTAAATCATCAATGAGCTCTCCGACCCGTACATAACGCGTTTTTCTAGGAGAAATTGACTTCATGATGATATTTTCAAGCTCAGAGGGAATTCCCTCTTGTAATTTAGAAGGAAGAGGAACCCCTCCCTTACGAGCGTCCTGAATTTTAGCAAAATTAGAACTGTAGGGAAGAGCCCCACAAATCAATTCAAACAAAATAACGCCCATGCTATAGATATCTGTTTTTTTATCGGAAGCTGCGCCCATAAGCTGTTCTGGAGCCATGTAGGGAAGATGAACAATCTCGGCAACATTACGAGACTCCTGCTTTGGACGTGCGTTAATAAAGCCCTCTAGTAGAAGCTGATTCTGCTTTGAAACCCTAATTTGGCCGACCATTAAATCGCGGTGAGTCAACTGCGCATTATGAACGTAGGCAAGCGCTTCTAAGGCTTCGATCATGTAGCTAACCACAGCGTAATAATAATCATCCGGGTCATTAATACCTTCTAGAGCGCTCTTTACTGGATAAGAAGGTGTTGCGCTATGAGTGTAATAAAAACGATCTTCTGGAAGCTGCCCATAATCAATGGCTGTTACAAGAAAGGGATGGTCCAGCTTTTGAGAGAGCTCTGCTCGCTTCAAAAGAAGATTAAGATCTCTTCCCGGGCGTACTCCGATAATTGTAATATAGACTTCTTCACCTTGCTTAAGATGCAGAGCACTGTAAACAGTACGAAACCCTGTGTGATCGATCTGTCTGTAGGTTTTATAACCTTTGACAACAATATTACTACTCATTTATAACTCACTCGCACTCTTATGTAGATTGTATTATTCTAAACATACCATTTAAAGT
>JBDQID010000364.1:0-2609 GCA_040264515.1 Chlamydiales bacterium | reverse complement strand
TGAGATCCTGAGAGATGCCACTACCGTGGCATAGATTTTTTTCTATCTTTCCCAGCACTAAAGTGCTGGGCTAAAGAGAGAAACGACCACTACCGTGGTCTAAAAACTATTTCTATAAACCAGTAGACAGGGCGGAATTAAGAGTCGAGCTGACGTTAGGTTAAATATCTCTGACATCGATATGGTTTACTGTAGCTTGATTTAACCTGTCTGTTGAAGTAACAAAGACTTGCCCTAAGCTGTCTAGCTGCTGAAATATTTCTTCCTTACGTGCGCTATCAAGCGGAGCTCCCATATCGTCAACAGCCATCAGAGGTAGCTCATTTGCAACCTCCTTCAAGCGATACCACTCGGCCAAACGCAAAGAAATTGCACAACAATTCTTTTGCCCCTCACTTGCAAAAGCGCGCGCCTCTCTTTCATGAATAGCAATATCCATATCATCACGGTGGGGTCCCGTCAGAGTATTACCTAGAATAAACTCTCGATTTCTTTGCTCGCGAAATTGTGTCTGATAATAATTCATAAGACTACAATTCGGAGCGTGACTTCTATAAGCCAAACTTAGCTTATCTAAACCACGGCTTAGCTCACTTTGAAAAACCAAACCTCTTTGCGCTAGAGTTGTGATTACTTTTCTACGCTCAGATACAATATATTCCGCAGAACGGGCCATCTCTTCTTCGAAAATCTCTATACTCTGTGATTTTTTCAATCGAAGCAACTGGTTACGCTGTTTCATTGCACGATGGTAGCGTCCAAGGTGATGAACGTAGAGAGGGTTGACCTGAGAGAGCTGAATATCAAGATAACGACGCCTTAGAGCTGGAGCTCCACTAATCAAAGCTTGATCTTCAGGAGAGAGAATAACACCTTGCAGCAGCCCTAGAAGAGTATTAAAAGAGGAGTACTGCGTGTTATTATGAACGATCTTTCTACGAGAAGCATCAGCTGTAACAGCAATCTTCTGCTCAATACCATTCTTTACAAAGAGCGCTTCGATATGAAAGCAGTCAGCACCATAACGAATAAGATCTGAGATGTTTTTTGTACGAAAAGAGCGTCCAATAACAAGAAAATAAAGAGCTTCTAAAAGGTTTGTTTTCCCATGAGCATTGGGCCCGAAAATATTATTAATACGCGGACTAAAATAGACCCGCGCATTTTTATAACTTCGAAAATCTTTCAGATACAGAGAGTGGAGCTGCATTCCTCATTCTTCATTAAGGCGCATGGGCATAATAACGAAAAGCGCTGTAGAAGAGTCTGTAATAACACCTGGATTGTAAGCGTCTGTAATCCCTAAAGAGACGGTTTCATCTCTGGAGTGACGAAGAATATCAAGGAAGAAGCTTGGATTAAAAGCGATATCAAGAGGGTCACCTTCATAATGCACAGGCATACTTACTTTACCTTCTCCAATTTCACTGGAATTTGCAGAAAGCTTCAGCATTCCGGGGCAGAAAGAAAAACGCACCGAATTACTGTCGTTAACTGTAAAGAGTGAAACTTGGCGAAGAAGAGTCATCAGCTCTTCTCTGTGTAAAGAGACTGTAACACTTGATTCTGCGGGAATAACTCTATCGACATTTGGATAGTCTCCGCTAAGAAGCTTAGAGATAACGATGCAGTGATCTGATTCAACAGCAATCTTATCGTTTAGAAGATAGAGTGTTGACTCCCCTTCATCTTGTAAAACCTTCAGTATTTCTTCTACGGCTTTAAGAGGGAGGATATATTTCCCGGAGAATTCTGGATCAAGATCAATGACGGTATACGCCTTGGCCAATCGCTTGCCATCGGTACCAACAAAATACGCCTTTCCGTCGTTAATTTGCATGTGAACGCCAGTCAAAGCGTAACGATTGTCATCTCTTGATACAGCAAAGCTTGTGCGGAAAAACATCTCTTTTAAAGCTTCGTGACGGATTTTAAACTGTGTCGCACCTGTTAAATCTGGAAGAGAGGGATACTCGCTCTTATTTTTACCATGAAGTTTAAAGCTCGAAGAGTCTGCTATAATTGATGTGATATCATTTCCGTTTGATTCTATTTCAACATTAGAAGCTGTCAATTCGCGGATTAACTGAAAAAAGCTTTTAGCTGGTAGAGTCGTTGCACCTTCTTCAATAATTTTAGCTTCGGTAAAGCAGCGCATTCCCACAGTTAGGTCCGTAGCGGTAAAAACTAATTCGTCATTAGCAGCTTCGATCAAGAGATTCGATAAGATAGGAATTGTCGCTTTCTGCGCAACTACATTCTGAATCCAGCTGATTAGTCTGCTTAATTCGTCCTTAGAGATGATGAGTTTCATGATGCGTCGTTCCTCGTCTAAAGTCAAAAAGATTTTAAAGGATATGTCACTTGCCCCTTGAAAGTCAAGTTCAAAGGTTTTGGTGACTTTGGTGTTATCAAGAATATAATGAAAGACATGTGACTATATGTTTTTTCTATCCTCAAAGGGAGAGCAAATGGTACCCTATTATCCCTTAATCAACAATGGAGAAACACCCAATGAGCAAAAAAAGTGGAGATCTCGTTTCAAACCGGAGAGCCTACCACGACTATGAAATTATTGAAACTTATGAATCCGGTATTGTCTTAAAGGG
>JBDQID010000363.1:0-2614 GCA_040264515.1 Chlamydiales bacterium | reverse complement strand
CTAAATATCAGAATTCTATGTTAAGTTGATGCAAATGCGGAGCGCCCGTGCTACAACCATTGAATGTTGCGTAAGGGTAAAGTTTTAAATTAAAGGACGTAGAGCTAACTACAAAAAAACAAAGGTAAAAGTCTATTTACTTAAAGAACTTATGCAACAGAGCAGTAGTGGTTGCCTTCTGTATTGATTCTCAATAATATAAATGCGAAACTCACGTTAAATTAAGAGTCGAGCTCACGTTAAATACCGCTTAAAATCACCTCCTTATACACTTTGATTTAATTACGCATTTCCCTCGGAAAAGGCTTGTATCTTTTACTCTGTTGGAGTAAAATTTTGCCTTCTTTTCCTCTAGGTAAGCACATGGAAAAAGTACATCAAGAAATCGAACATCTTATCGATACCGCCCTCAAAGAGGATATCCGCACGGGAGACATCACCTCCGAAGCGTGCATTTCACCGACGTCTACAATTTCGGGAAAACTGCTTTTAAAGCAAGGTGGCTGCATCGCAGGTCTACCCTTCTTAGAAACGATTTTTCACCGTCTAGACCCTAATATTAAAATCACTTTTTACGTTCCGGAAGGCTCTGAGCATCACGCTGGTACAATCCTTGGTAAAGTAGAAGGACCTGCTCGCGGCATCTTAAGTGCTGAGCGCGTAGCTCTGAATCTGCTCCAACACGCCTCCGGTATCGCAACGATCACCAAAATTTTCATCGAAGAGATCGAAGACTATAACTGCGAGGTTTTAGATACGAGAAAGACTCTTCCTGGTCTGCGTTATTTAGAGAAGTACGCTGTTCGAGTCGGTGGTGGTACAAACCACCGCTACGCCCTTGACCACAGGTTCATTATCAAAAATAACCACCTTGCCTTCGTAGCTAAAGAGAGCGATACGCCCATCTTAGAAGCTGTCAGAAGGGCTCGTCAATACAGACCAGAGATCAAAGTTGAAGTAGAAGTTGAAGATCTGCAAATGGTAGAAGAGGCCCTTCATGCAAAGGCTGACATCATCATGCTTGACAACATGACACCCAAGATGGCTCGCCAAGCAGTCCAACTTATCAATCACCGCGCATACGTTGAAGCGTCAGGAAATATCACTCTTGATACGATCCGCGCCTACGCTGCCACAGGAGTCGACGGTATTTCTGTTGGACGCCTAACACATTCTGTAGAAGCATTAGATATTAGCCTAAGATTTTAGTCTCAACAAAAGGAGAAACACCATGGCTACAACGACACCTAAAGAAATTATTTTCGAAGAAGAAGCACGTACAAAGCTTCTCGATGGCATTAACAAACTTGCAGATGTTATTGCTGTTACTCTAGGACCCAAAGGACGTAACGTCGGGTTAGAAAAGTGGGGTGCTCCAACAATTACCAATGACGGTAACAGCATTGTTAGAGATATCGATCTTAAAGACTCTTTTGAAAACATGGGCGTTTCCATGGCAAAAGAAGTTGCTACCAAAATTAAGGAGAAGTGTGGTGACGGTACAACAACCGGAACGCTCCTTCTTCGTGCTCTTGTTCGAACAGGTCTGAAGCAAGTTACAAGTGGTGCAAGCCCTATTGCTCTTAAGCGTGGAATGGAAAAAGCAGTAGAAGCTGTTATTGCAGAACTAGAGCGCTCTGTTACACCTGTGAAAACTGCAGAAGAGACACTCAGTATTGCAACAGTTTCAGCTTCTGGCAACCGTGAAATCGGAGAGATGATTTCTGAGGCTATGGAAAAAGTTGGCAGATCTGGTGTGATCACAATTGAAGAGGCGAAAGGTCGCGACACAACAATTGAGCTTGTAGAAGGCATGCAGTTTGACAGAGGCTACCTGAGCCCTTACTTCTGTACTGATATGGAAAAGATGATTGTTGAGCTACAGAACCCTCAGATTCTTCTCGTTAACAAAAAAATTGCAAGCGTTCAAGAATTCCTTCCTGTCCTCCAATTAGTAGCAGCATCAGGAAAAGAACTTCTTATCATCGCAGAAGACATCGAAGGCGACGCTCTTTCGACACTCGTTGTCAACAAGCTTCGCGGTACGCTCAAAGTAACAGCTGTTAAGGCTCCAGGCTTTGGTGATCGTCGTAAAGCAATGCTCGAAGATATCGCTATCATCACTGGTGGAACACTCATTACGGAAGAAGCTGGTATCAATCTTAAAGATGTCGACGCTTCTGTTCTTGGTGGAGCTGAAAAGATCACGATTACAAAAGACAATACAACCATTGTCAATGGTAGTGGTAAAGAAGATCTTATCATGTCTCGTGTTCGCTTAATTGAAACAGAGATGAAGCATACTGAGAGCTCTTACGATAAAGAAAAGCTCGAAGAGCGCAAAGCAAAACTCAGCGGCGGCGTTGCTGTTATCCGCGTGGGTGCAGCTACAGAGCCTGAGTTAAAGAACAGAAAGCAAATGTTCGAAGACAGCTTGAACTCAACAAAAGCCGCTCTTGAAGAAGGTATTGTTCCTGGTGGAGGAGTCGCTCTTCTTAGTGCAATAAGCGCTATTTACGCTCTTGAGTTAAAATGTGAATAATCATTTGGTTCTAAAAATTTATCTTAAGCATGTGAGGCGCCATTAAATCAGTTTGTATAAAATGCATGTAAT
>JBDQID010000362.1:0-2616 GCA_040264515.1 Chlamydiales bacterium | reverse complement strand
TCTTTTATTAGAAGATCGCAATGGAAATAGCCCTTTTACCATTTTAGCGGATAGGAGATCGATTCCTTTGATGAAGTATTTGAAAAGGAAAATAATAGAGTTGCATGGAGAGGCTGTGGCAACTCAAAAAGTGACAAATATTCTCGAAAAACAGCTTTTTTCTTTTTTAAGAAAAGTCGATTCAACTTATGAGCGGGAGTTGCTAGCTCTTGGTGCGGATGCAAGTGCGCTTTTTCAAAAAAGAGCAGCTTTGCCAGAGCCCATGTCTTATTCTCAATTGGAGTTTTTTCTTGAAAATGGAGTCGATCCTAACATTCGTGATGCAGAAGGAATGCCTTTTGTTGTAAAGATGTACGCTTGTAATAACCCAGCAATTGTGAATCTTCTCTTTGAGTATGAAGCTGATTTTACGGCAGTGGATAGAAACGGCCATGGGGTTTTCACACATATTGCTTTAGGTCCATACAGGTGGCTTATAGATGAAGCACTGGAATTTTTCGTCGAGAACGGTTTTAAACCTACTGACAAGGATCTGTTTTTTGCGTGGGTTACATTGTTGCAAAAAGGCGCCAATAGTGAATCAAAGAGTCTTCTATCTCAGTTTGCAAGGGATGATATTTTCAAAAAAGAGTGGTTTGATGAAGTAAGGGGGTCAACTACAGAAGAGCTTGATAAGATGAAAAAAGAGATGTTCTACCCGTTAACGATTGACCATTTTAGCTTAGATGGAAGTCCTCTAAATAGTTTAAATGAAGAAGAGTGGGCGGAAGTTAAGGCTATCGATTGGTATAAAGATCTTGAAGATTTATGGGGTTCGATTGATTTCTCGGATAGACCAAGATCGTTTTATCTTAATAAAAAGATGATGAAGCCTCTACAGATGCGAGAGCTCTATTTTAAGCTGAGAAAACGGATGCAAGAGCGTACTGCTGTAATTGGAACGCCTAGTGGAGATCGAGAGGCTAAGCTAAATCGATTTTATGACCAACTTATTCTAAAATTACAGCTAACGTTGTATTATTTCCCGAAAAAAGATGAAGCTTATGACCCGGAAAGGATTTTTCCGTTTGTTTGCAACTTTATTGAAACAGCCGATATGTGTGGTGGTTCGTGGATGGGGGAGTTTCAGCAGAATCTGATGCTAATTATGGGAGATAGCCCAAGCTTTATCACTAAATTCTATCGAGATCTCACTCTGTTCCGCTCGAGCCTATTTCATGAATACGCTGCAATATATGCAAGAGGTGAGGATTATGAGGTGCATTTTTACAACCATTTGGTGATTAAATATGGAAAGAGATTTGGAATTCCTGAATATGACAATATAACCGAGGCTCTTCATGAAGTAGATTTAGAGCTAGATCGTAGATTTGTAATGTTTTTTTTAAGTCGCTATCATCCAAAATCCATTACGGACTTCGCATTGAATTACGGAAGAGAAAAGCTTGCAGATTGGATGAAAGAACGCTTGATTGGTGAGTGGCAGGTTGAAAAATACAAGGCTAAAGCGGACTTTATAAAGCAAAGCTTGACTGTAGAAAAGTTAGGAGAGCTCAAAGCTGAGCGCTTCGAGGCTGTTTGGATGCTGCTTCAAGAGCAAGCAGAGAAGGAAGAGCCAGATGGATTGATGGTTTATTTGGATCCTTGTAAGGGTGGAGTAAAGCGTACAATTGAAGATACTGAGATATCACAGGATAAAAAACTCGAAGAACTTTCTTTGTTTATGGAGTCCATGGTAGAAAAACAGCGTCAAAATGATTATCTCCCAGAACTGCACACAGAGGAGTATAAGATCAAAGAGGAAAAAGTCACTGAGATGCTTCTCTTGATGAACTTGTTGGAAGAGTCGTCTTTATTTGTATAACTTAACGTGAGCTCGACTCTTAATATAGTCTTATTTAGTGGTTTATGGAAATGGTTTTTAGACCACGGTAGTGGTCGTCTCTCTCTTTAGCCCAGCACTTCAGTGCTGGGAGAGGATAATAATAACATTGTACCGCGGTAGCGGTACTTCTCTTCCCCTTTAACTTGAAGAAGTTGAGAGATGCCACTGCCGTGGCATGGAGATTTTTCATCTTTTTCCAGCACTAAAGTGCTGGGCTAAAGAGAGAGACGGCCACTACCGTGGCCTAAAAATGATTATCATAAACCATTAACCAGGATCAAATTAAGAGTCGAACTCACGTTAACTTAGACTTTTTTGAATGAGACCTTCGCGTTTATACCAATCTTGGTATAAAAAATCTGTTAAAATTGAACCATCGAACTTAATCGTAAATTCAATTTTGACAGAGCAGTAGTTGCTTTTAATACAAACGTTAATTTAATTTTTTTCTAGTGCTTGATTTACTTAGAGTGGTTTTTATGAATCCTGCAGGATTTGGAATTTGGGCGTTTAACGATGCTGAGAGCGATTATTCGGACGATACTTATAATTACGGTTACGCATCTACGGATTCAGACTCTTCTTTGGAAGTGGAGGGAGATCCACTAAGCAAGGGAATGAGTGCGTGGTATAGTGTAGGCTCATTGGCTTTGGGAACTTTGAGATCTGTGGCTTCTAATTTTCTTACCTCAACCGCAGTGAATACATTTGTTCCAGAGCAGAATGAAGAG
>JBDQID010000361.1:0-2628 GCA_040264515.1 Chlamydiales bacterium | reverse complement strand
TATGTTAGGTTGATGCGAATGGGGCGCTCCGTCGCCCGCACTCTCATTGAAAGGCCGTTTCCCCATAACCACTTACCTTCTGTATTGATTTTCAATGATATAAATACGAAACTCACGTTTTTATAGAACTCTTTTATGAAATTTCTTTGTGATACCAGAAAAAGCTAAAGTTACGGGGGAGAGAGGCCGATACCGAAGATGGTTAGAGTAGGGAGGGGACTCATGAGCATCGGTAGGCTTCCGTCAAATTCGGCAGGATCAGTTGTTGATTTTTTAAGAAAGCAGCTAGAAGACAAACGCCGTCGTGTTACACAGACGGCGTATCGTCAGCAGGTACAAATCGTAGCACAGAACTCCGATGTACCTGCTTTTAAGAGTTTATTGGATGTTAAAGCTTAGCTATTTTTTTGATAGCTTTTCTTCTTTATTTTCCTTTTTTTCTTTTTTCTTCTTTTTTTTGATGAACTTGACTTTGCCATCTTCTTTATCATCGCTTTCTTGATGGATGGTAAAGACGTCTTCATCAACAAATTTCAGCTCATCTTTTTCAGTAGTAACCAAGCAGCGCCGTCCTTCGTTTGGATGGCGGAGCACTGTTTCTGCTAGAGGATCTTCGAGGTAATTCTCGATGGTACGACGTAGAGGACGTGCGCCCATTTCGGGTTGGAACCCTTTTTCGACGAGGAGATCTTTTGCAGCATCATCAAGATGAATCGAGATTTGTTTTTTCTCGAGCCTTTGTTGTACTTTGACAACTTCAAGTTCGATAATTTGACGTAAGAACGGCTTGTCAAGCGGACGGAAGATGACTGTGTCATCAAGCCTGTTAATGAATTCAGGCTTGAAGTGTTTCTTCATAGCATCTTCGATTTTTTCTTTAATGACATCATAGTCCATGACGCCTTCGTCCCGTGCTCCAAAACCAACGGCGGTAGATTTACGAATGAGATCTGCACCGAGGTTAGATGTCATGATGACGATGGTGTTACGGAAGTCGATCTTGCGACCGAAAGAGTCTGTAAGACGCCCTTCTTCTAAAATTTGAAGAAGTAAATCCATTACATCAGGGTGGGCTTTTTCAATTTCATCAAAGAGAACAACCGAGTAGGGGCGTTGTTTTACTTGTTCTGTTAGCTGTCCACCCTCTTCGTGTCCAACGTATCCTGGAGGTGACCCTGCCATTCTACTAATGGCAAATTTCTCCATGTATTCGGACATGTCTTGTTGGATAAGAGCGTCTTCTCCACCGAACATGTGAATGGCTAAAAGTTTTGCTAAAAGGGTTTTTCCAACCCCTGTTGGACCTAAGAATAAAAAGGATCCAATTGGACGATTGGGGTCTTTAATATCAGCACGTGAGCGACGGATAGCTCTGCAGACAGTTTTGAGAGCGTCTTCTTGGCCGATGATATCAGCTTGCAGGGACTCTTCTAATTTCAAGACTTTTTGTGTCTCGCCCTCGGTTAGACGTGTAATGGGAATACCGGTTTGCTTTGCTATGACGGTGGCAACATCTTCGTCATCGACAATAACTTGGTGTTCTTCCTTGTTTACTTCCCACTCATTACGAATTTCTTGGAGCTTTTCTTCTAGATTTTTTTCTTTATCACGAAGGGAAGCTGCTTTTTCGTATTCTTGTTTTGAGATAGCGTTTTCTTTTGCAAGTCGTGTGTTTTCGATATCTTGTTCGAGAGTGCTCATATCTTGGGGTTGGTTCATCATGAAGATACGCATTTTTGCGCCAGCTTCATCGAGGAGATCGATCGCTTTATCTGGTAGAAAGCGGCCGTGGATATAGCGATCAGAGAGGGTTGCAGCGGAGCTAATAGCGGTTGTTGTATAAGAGCACTTATGGTGATCTTCGTATTTCTCTTTTAGTCCATCGAGGATTTCAATAGTTTCACTGACAGACGGGGGCTGGACGAAAATCTTTTGGAAGCGTCGCTCTAGGGCTGCATCTTTTTCGATGTGTTTACGGAACTCATCGACAGTGGTAGCCCCAATACATTGGATCTCACCTCTGGAAAGAGCTGGCTTTAGGATATTAGATGCATCGATTGCACCCTCTGCAGCTCCTGCTCCAACAATTGTGTGTAGCTCGTCAATGAAGAGAAGAACGTTACCGTTTTTTCTAATCTCATCCATTACAGCTTTGATACGCTCTTCGAATTGTCCGCGGTACTTTGTTCCGGCAATCATGAGGGCTAAGTCTAGAGTGATGAGCCGCTTCTTTCTAAGATTATCGGGGACTTCTCCTCTGACAATAGCTTGTGCAAGCCCTTCTACAATAGCTGTTTTACCGACTCCTGCTTCTCCGACGAGTACAGGGTTGTTTTTTCTACGGCGACATAAGATAAGAATAAGTCGTTCGACCTCTTCTTTTCTTCCTATAACGGGGTCCATTTTCCCTTCGCGAGAGATCTCTGTGAGATCGCGTCCGTACGCTTTGAGGGCTGGCATTTTGTCTGGACCGGATAGCTTTTCTTGTGATTTTGCAGGTGAGCCAGAGGATGCGCCGATGGGAGGAAGTTGGAGGTTAAATGTTTCGAGTTCTTTGAGGATCTCTTTCAAAGTGTCCGTGGAAATATAGCCTTTACCTATAGGAATACATCGAAATACAGACAATAC
>JBDQID010000360.1:0-2653 GCA_040264515.1 Chlamydiales bacterium | reverse complement strand
CTTGCGGGAGAGACCGTGATCGTTTGGCCCATCTCCTCCAAAAAAGATTTTAGTGGAAATTGCTAAACTTTCTCTCTTGTAATCTTTGAGGATTTCTCCCAAGAGCTTTTCAGCCTCACCGTGGGCGTATCCTTCTGCGCAGTCTAAAAAATTGACACCGTTGTCAACAGCTGTACGAATGAGCGCTCGGGCGGTGTTTTTATCGAAATTGTCTCCGAATGTAAGCCAAGTTCCAAAAGAGAGTTCGCTCAGTTTGATTCCTGCTTTTCCTAGACGATTGTATTGCATGACGGCCTCTTTTTTAAAAAATCTTTTTCATTTTTGAGATTATCAATCGTTTTGGATCTTGTCAATTAGCTTAAAAGGTATCGATTCGCAAAAAAGAGAAAATTAGTTAAACTTGTTGGAGTTACAATACTGAATCAATTGGTAGAGTTAAAGATGTCGATTCCAACAGAGAAAAAAGAGCATGCGCATTATCAAGGTGATGATCCTTTGCAACATGTTGTTAAAAAACAGACAGAGGGGATTGCATCTCTTGCTGAATCGCACGGTGCTGAGACTCCGGGCCACGTCTCTTCTTGTGCAGATGCGATGCGTGAGGTCGCTTTTTTGATGCTCCTTCTTGGTGGAGTCAGCCATTTACTCTACTTCTCACCAAATCAAATTCTTCTTCTTCTCGGGATTTTTGCATGCGGGCTGATCACCTGGAAGGTGGGGCGTAGTGCGTGGCACGGCTGGTCGCGCTTAGAGCGGTTGCACCGTTTGATCGAGCAAGAGCGGTGGGAAATTTTGCATCATCGCGAGCAAGAACGAGAAGAGCTCGAAGTGCTTTATCGTGCGAAAGGTTTTGAAGGGAAGCTCTTAGACTCCGTAACAGACGTGCTAATGGCTGACAATAACCGTCTTCTTCGCGTCATGTTAGAAGAGGAGATGGGGTTGAAGTTAGAAAGTCATGAGCACCCCTTAAAGCAAGGTTTTTGGGCAGGGCTTGGCGCTTTTGTCTCCGCTTCGATTGCGCTTGTCGGTTGCTGGATGGGAGCGTATTACGGACTGCTTATCGCTTCGCTAATAGCTGTTGCAATTGGAGCATCTCTAACAGCGATGTTTGAAAAAAACAGAATGACTTCTGCTATCATTTGGAATTTAGGGATCACAGTTGTAGCTTATAGCACCGTGCATTTTACACTCTCTTACATCATGTCTTAAAGGATTTTTCTCGTTTATGTCGCCTTCACAACTGCATATTTTTGATGAATTTATTGAATCGGGTTTTGAAGAGAGCATTAGCCCTTTTTTAACGCGTAGATCCAGATGGTGGGGTGTAAATATTCCATTGAAGGGCTCTTTATTAGCAGCTGTTCTGCTCGTGATCTCTTTTGCCCTCTCTTTTAGCTCGTCCCTGCTTCCGTTCTCTCATCTGCTGCTTATACTTGTCTATTTTTTAGCTGGGATCCCATCGCTTATTGACTCTATTGAAGATTTGATGAGTCTTGAGGTGAATATTGATATTCTCATGACCCTTGCAGCCTTTCTTTCCGTTCTTATCGGCAGTGGTATGGAAGGGGGCTTGCTTTTGGTGCTTTTCTCCATTTCTGGTGCGATCGAACATACGGTAACGGGTAAGGCGAAGAACACTTTGCAAGGCTTGCACAGGCTAGCACCGAACAAAGCGTGCGTTATAGAGGAGGACGGAACTGTTTTTGAGCGTGCCGTTCGCGATGTAAAGGTTCAGACACACATTTTAATTAAGGCAGGAGAGGTTGTTCCTTTGGATGGCAAAGTGATTAAAGGCGCATCCTCTGTGAACCTTGTGCACTTAACAGGTGAGAATCTTCCTGTTGTAAAGGAGCTTGGAGATACTGTTGCAGCAGGGGCTCGCAATCTCGAAGGCATGCTGGTGTTGGAAGTGGAGCGAACAAGTGCGGACTCCACGCTCTCTCGCATTATCGAATTGATCACTCAAGCGCAAGAGGCGCGACCCAAATTGCAGCGTTGGATTGATAGTGTCTCTAAGGCGTATTCGATGACAATTATTATGACCACATTTTCGCTTGCGCTTCTGCTTCCATGGGTGACATCTTTGCCGTATCTTGGAAGTAACGGCTCGATCTATCGCTCGCTTGCGTTTTTGATTGCGGCATCTCCGTGTGCATTGATTATTGCCATCCCGATTGCGTATTTAAGCGCGATCAGTGCGTGCGCAAAGCGAGGGATTTTACTCAAAGGCGGTGTTGTCTTAGACGCTCTTGCAAGTTGCAAGCGCATTGCTTTTGATAAGACGGGAACTTTGACGAAAGGTGAACTTAGCTGTACTTTGATCGAGCCATTAACGGGCACGCTCTCGATATTAGAGCGCACTCAAGCGCTTGCAACGGCGGCTGCTCTCGAGCGTAATGTGGTGCATCCGATCGCTAAAGTAATTGCAGCGCAGGCTGCAAGTGAATCTGTATTGCCGTCTGAGATTGAGGAGTTTAGGAGTTTCCCTGGGAAAGGATTGGAGGCTAAGCAGCTCTTTGATGGTGTGATGCTCGATGTTGCTATTGGCAGGCCAGCGTTTATCGCTGCAAAGCTCTCCGATACAGCGGCATCTGAGCTAGAGAAGAAGGCGGGGGAGGCTCAAAAGAAAGGAGAGCTGCTTACGATTCTACTT
>JBDQID010000359.1:0-2655 GCA_040264515.1 Chlamydiales bacterium | reverse complement strand
TGTCTTTCCAGGATATCTTCTTTGTGTTGCTGAAGCTGCCTTGCTATTGCAAATGCAAACTTTTTAACATATTTTCCAAGCTGTTTTGCCTCGGATTCCAATTTAGAAGACTTAACGGGAACGTCTGGTGCACAAATATAGCTCATGCACTGTTTTCCAAAGCTTTTGATCTGACCAAACTGAGACACTGGATGTTTAACAGCGTCGGCAAAGCCTTTGAATTGCATGCCAACATCGCGAAGACCAATAAGAGCAATGAAAGCTTGAAGCACTTCATTTGATCCTTCACCAATCATATTTAAACGTGCGTCCCGCATCATTCTCTCGAATGGCTCGTCTGTAAAGAAAGAGCGGCCTCCAAAAATTTGCATGGTGTCGTAAAGGATTGTCCAAAGAGAGTCACTGTTAAATACTTTTAAAATAGCAGCTTCGAGCATAAACTCTTCCATTCCCTTATCAACAAGGCCCGCAGTAAGGTCCGTTGTTGCATCCATGGCGTAAGTTAAAGCGGAGATCATCGTGAGTTTTTTCTTTACGAGAGGGAATGTTGATAGAGGGCGCTTAAACTGATAACGCGTTACAGCATGATCAACAGCACGCTCAACAAGATATTTTGCAGCTCCTGTGCAGCTCGCTCCAAAGGTCGTTCTTCCGTAATCAAGAACAGTGAGGCAGACTCTGAGTCCAGCTCCCTTCGGACCCAAAATATTTTCTTCAGGAACTTCGACATTATCAAATGTTAAATTTGCGGTCTTTGTTCCTCTCATCCCAACTTTTTCTAAAGCAGCATCCTTGATATGAAAACCCGGCATATCGGGAGTCACAAGAAATGCTGTGATTTTTTGCTGGCCGTCAACTTCTGTTTGTGCCATTACAGTAAGTACGTTTGCAATACTTCCATTCGTTGTCCACTGCTTCTGCCCGTTAAGGTAATATACTTTTTTTACAGGGTCGTATTCAGCCTTAGTCTCAACACCACTTGCATCTGAACCCGCATTGGGTTCTGTCAGAGAGAATGCAGCGATCAGATCTCCACGGCAAAGAGCTGGAAGCCACTTCTTCTTTTGCTCATCCGTTCCAAAAAGAACAAGTGATCGCAGGCCAATACTGTGATGTGCATTAACAAAAAGCGCTGTTGAAGAGCAACGACTTGCTATAACCTCCATCACTTGGCTATAACTCTGCTGAGAGCGTCCAAGACCTCCGTATTCGGGAGAAACCATGTATCCTAAAACTCCGATCTCTCCTAAGCCTTTAATGACATCCATGGGGAGTTCTTTCGTACGGTCAATTTTGTCAGGATCTATATTTTCGTCAGCGAATTTGTTTAAAGTCAGTAGAAATTCATCCGTTTGCCGCTGATCTTCTTCGGATAGAGTCGGAAAAGGGAAGGCACTGGAGGCGTGAAAGCCACCGAAATAAAGAAGTTTGGCAAAACTGAGCTTTTTTTCTCCTGAGAAGAGGAGCTCTTCTAATAGGCGTTTGTCTTGATCATCCATACTAAGAAACCTCCGTTAAGGCCTCTGTTTTAAGGATAAATTATTTGTTTGACAAGAGTAAATGAACAAAAAAAACCCTTCCTCCAATAAATTGGAGGAAGGGAAAAAGGAGGAAAAGAGGGGAACTTGTTTTAGATTGACTAATTTACCGTACTTAGATGTTTTTAATCAATCTTTAATTGTATCTTAATTTTTTCTATAACTTAATTATAACTAATCTTTATTTAAGAATCAAGTGTTTTTTTTATTTTATTCAATTTCAGTTCTCTTTGTTTACAATTCTATTAAATATCGTATAACGAACTTTTGCAGCAACAAGGGCTGCTACAGATGCTGTACCCAGTCTTAAAGCTTCCCAACTGCGATCCTCTTTTAAAGAAGAGAGTGCGTTAAGAGCCATAAACCCCGATAGAACACACATCATAATAGCACCTGAGCTTACTCTTCGAACTCGAGGAACTCTTTCATCTCGCTCAATAATTTCCGGTTGATATTGAGGATTGGAAGGTTGAATGCGCATAAAATACCCTTAGTTGTTTTTTAGAGTTAAAAATAGAAAAAATATAAAACAAATGATATTTTCATTCAATAATAGAGCAATAGGGTCTTACAACCTAAAAACCACATAATTTTTCATTATTGGATTGCAACAGACTAAAAAACAGACCATTAGGTGTGAAGCTTCATTAGCGCCCACATCACAGCTTCCTTAGAACAAGAGCTAGGAGAGGCTTGTCTTGTTTTCAAGGATAAAATCAATTTCAAATATCCTGGAGGCGGCGGATTTATACCTCACCAAGATTATCCTGCCTATGCCAACTTTATTCCCAGTTGGCACTGTACAGCTATGATCAGCCTTAACTTAGCGACTCGAAAAAATGGTTGCTTACAGATCGCAGAAAATTGGCAGGGTAGTCAAAAGATTCTACCTTCTATCAAAGGAAGCCCTCACCACGGTCAAATCCAACCCCAAATCATTAAGGAGTTCATTTGGAAAGAGCTTACAACGACCCCGCAAGACCTCGTTTTCTTTGATTCTTTTCTACCTCATTTTTCCGAACCAAATCACTCCACGACTCCTCGGCAAGCGCTCTTCATCACCTATAATCTTGCATCCGAGGGTAATCATCGACAAAATTATTACGCTGCTAAGCGT
>JBDQID010000358.1:0-2663 GCA_040264515.1 Chlamydiales bacterium | reverse complement strand
TACTGTGCTTGTAAATAGCCATTTCTATTGTTGTGTGTAAATCGATTTCCTTAAATGGTTTTAGAATGTATCCGTATGGTTCTGTAATCTTTGCTTTTGATAAAGTAGCCTCATCAGCGTAAGCTGTCAAGAAAATAATTGGAATAGCATTATTTGCTTTGATTTGTTCAGCAGCTTCAATGCCATTCATCTCGCCTTTCAACATGATATCCATTAAAACAATATCCGGTTTTTCAGAGGCTGCTAATTCAATTGCTAATTCTCCGGTAGCTGAAGCTCTTTCATTAGATCTTCCGCCATTATCTCTATTAAATTTTCAATCGATTCGCGCCCTTCAAGAAGACTCTCCACTCTTTCTGGAGAGACAGCTACGTTCATTTTAAGAAGCGGAAGCAGTCGAGAGAGTTGAGCAATGGCCGCTGACTGCAAAAAAGCATCGCCCTTGTGAACACGTTCGAGCCTTATTAAAAGAGCTCTAAACGAGCGATTTGATAAAACTTGAAACAGAGTAATAAGTTCAAGATAAAGAGGGCGCAGATAAACAATAAATGCGCTATTTAAAAAGTGAGGGAGTGCTTTTTCTACAATTGGAATCAACATCTCTTCTTCCGGTTTAGAAAGAGCGTAACGGTTCTCCCACAACTTTTCTTGAGACGGAAGCATGGAATTCAACGGTAGCTCCTTAACCTCTAACTCCTCGTTCAACAGCAATAAATGAGAAAGATTACGCACTTGCTTTTGATCACCGGCTAGCTTTTTCTTTTGTTCTAAAAAGAAATGGACTTTACTGAAAAACAAGGTGATCACCGCCGACTCTTTAGAAAGGGTCAGCGTATCAATACAAACATCTAAGTGATATTTCTCACTAAGTGTTCTTGGATAAAGGTCGTCAAGAAGTTTTTTATGTTGTAATTGCATATAATTAATAAATGCAGATTCATCCAACTTGAAGCGAGCCTGTAGAGCTTTTAGCCAACCCTCTTTTGATAAGATAGCCACAAATAAGTGAAGGGGTAAAGTTTCAAAATCACTTGTATTACCCGCCGCTTCAGCCACGCTATCTGCCTGCCCTTCTGACAAAACCCGACTCATTTCCCCACTTCCTTATTTAATTTTTTCATTTACTTTGTTATGCATAATTTGAATGAAAAAATCTATAGCTTCCAGGTAAATAACAATGATCGATCCAATGAATTTTACAATCGCGCACTGGATTTTTCTGAAAAGCGTCGCCTTCTGCTATTTCATCACCTATAGCTCACTGTTTATGCAAATAAACGGGCTTTATAGCTCTAAGGGCATTCTTCCGATAGCAGACATTGTCTCTTCGAATAGAAACAGGCCAAAAAAAGAGCTACTCCTTAACGCTCCTTCTCTTTTCTGGATAAAGGTGTCCGACTCTATATTGCGCTATGCTGCAGCTGGCGGTATCGTCATATCCCTTCTCCTTCTCCTTGGAGCACCCTTGAGTCCTCTTCTCTTTTTTTATCTCTGGGTTGTGTATCTCTCTTTTTTAACACTCGGCTCTGACTTTCTCTCCTTTCAATGGGATATTCTTATTCTTGAGATCGGCTTTATTTGCATCTTTTTATCATTTTGCTCATATCCTCCACTCCTACTGCTCATTGCTCTATGGCTACTTCTCTTCCGCCTTATTTTTTCATCGGGAGCTGTCAAACTACTCTCACGTTGCCCTGCTTGGAGCTCTCTTACAGCAATGGACTATCATTACGAGACGCAACCGATTCCCAATAGAGTTGCCTGGTACGCTCATCAGCATCCAAAATGGCTCTCTAAACTCTCCACTCTTTCCACCTTTTTTCTTGAACTCATTCTCCCTTTTGCCATATTCACACCTAACCCTATTCGTCTTTTCACTTTTTTTCTCCTCTCCTTTTTACAACTCATTATCTTTACTACAGGGAACTTTGCATTCTTCAACATTCTCTCTCTTGCAATGGGTATTCCTTTACTAAGCAATGAGTATCTTTATTGGCTTGGAATCAGCTTGGGTCATCCGGAATCACTACCTGTTGTTGCGCTGTGGCTTTTAAATGGTTTTGGCGCTTTTTTAATTTCGCTTAATCTCTTACAGCTCTCTTCCCTTTTCCTGCCTCTAGGCCCTCTCTTGCCCGTTCTCCGTTTTTTTTCCCCTTGGCGTATCGTCAACGGCTACGGTCTTTTCGCTCGGATGACAACTGTGCGTAACGAGATCATTGTTCAAGGGAGTATGGACGGTAAGGAGTGGAAAGATTACGAGTTTAAGTGGAAGCCGGGAGACACGAAAAGAGCACCATCACAAATAGCTCCTCATCAGCCTCGTCTAGACTGGCAGATGTGGTTTGCAGCTCTTGGTAACTATCAACAAAACCGTTGGTTTGTTCGTTTCATGGGGCGTCTTCTCGAAGGAAATACAGCTGTTACCGATCTTCTCCAAACCAACCCCTTCCCGGACTCCCCGCCCAAATTCGTGCGCTCACAGCTCTACAACTACCACTTCTCTGATTTCAAAACAAAAAAAGAGACAGGTCAGTGGTGGACGCGTACGCCCAAAGGAGAATACAGCCCAACGTTTTCCATTAAAGAAAAATAAGACGCCGTTTATCGAGCGAACTGATCAGAACCTCCTACGGACTCGCTCGATATCTCATTCTGTATTTCAT
>JBDQID010000357.1:0-2678 GCA_040264515.1 Chlamydiales bacterium | reverse complement strand
GATTTCCTTCTACCTTTCCCAGCACTAAAGTGCTGGGCTAAAGAGAGAAACAACCACTACCGTGGTCTAAATAAAGTTATCATCTGCACAAATTTGATCTTAAACAATTACAGACATAAAAAAGTACCAAACTTCAAACATGTACGATAGCAGTTTAAGAAATCATATTGGATCGATGCCATTCTGTATTCCATAAACAGTGCTCATAACAATCCTTTCTCTTTAACAAAATCAGCCTGTTTAGTAAGACCGACGCATCCAATGCATCGATAGCTCAATTGGATAGAGTACCTGGCTTCGGACCAGGTGGTTGGAGGTTCGAGTCCTCTTCGATGCACTCTAAGCCGGAGTATTCATCACCTCAGATCAATTCTCCGGCTTTTTCTATATCAAATATTCGCTCCAATAATATACTGCCCCAACATCTCCACACGCTCTTCTCCCGTTTTAACACCCCTAGCACAATCAAAATACTCATAAGGTGCAGGAGAGCCTAAAGAGACTACAACATGCAAATCCTCTCCACGATAAACTCCTTCTACAAGGTCTAATCCAAGCTTATTTGCTCGCTCTACAATAAACGCATCAATAATACTTTCCATATCTTCTGACAAACCCGCCTTCTTATAAAATCGCTCTTGTAACAAAATGGGCCTAGCAGTCGCTGGATTCCATAAAACCCTCAGTAATTTTCTAGCTACAATTTTTCCATCTCTATCTTTAATAGGAATCAAACGGTTCTTACCATCTAAACAGTAGCCTAAAAGACATCTATTCTTTTCTAAATCTCCATTCACATTCTGACAACTAGGAACCTCCGTTCCTGAAAGAACAGGAATATGGCCCATAAATATTTTTAACAAACGATCACTGTCATCTACAGAAAGAGAGTCCCCTTCTACATAAATATTTTTTTCCAATGCTTGAAGAGAAGCAGGATCAACAGCCTGGCACTCAATTATTCTTTTTAAAAAATCTAAAGAACGATGTGACTCCTTCGCCTCTTCTCCAACTTGACTACTCTCTACAACAGCTTCAACCCTATTGATTATTCTGATAATAGATAAATAACTACCCATAATGATCCTATTAAAAACAGCATGCTATTCTTAATAAGCAAATTTCATACCACCTCTAATCTGACTTATACCCAAGACATTTTCTTCCTAAAAAGAAAGTTCATGAGGAGTCGATTTTGAGTGGTTTTTAGCGTCTATTTAAGATCGACTTCTTTAAATTCGTAAATTCAATCTTGACAATGTACTAGGGATTTAGGAATAATCTAATCGATATTTTTCGACTAACCTTGAGTTGTTTTTAAAGCTCATTTAAGAGATTGTTTATGGGAATAGTTTTTAGACCACAGCAGTGGTCGTTTCTCTCTTTAGCCCAGCACTTTAGTGCTGGGACAGGATAAAAAACAATCTATGCCACGGTAGTGGCATCTCTTAGCATCTCAAAGTTGAGAAAGAAAAGTGGTGTCACTACCGTAATCTGAATATAACGACTCAAACCTCAGACTTACAAGAAACCTTTACTGCTAATCCTTGATAAAGATTTAAATAACTAAAAAAAAGCCACGCAGACCTATCACACGTCTTTCCGGTGATGCTCCTTTACGCTTCGATGAACCTTTAACAGCCTTGAATGCACAACGACTCTCTCCACTATTTTCAGAAAGCTGAGCACATGCTCGATCAAAAATATCACTGCAACAAAGACGGTTATCGTCCTTTTTCCAAAGAAAATCTCGACAAACAGTACAAACACCTGACTCTTTAACAGCGGATACGGCACCAATAGATGGCTGTATTGCACTCATAAAATCTCCTAAATTTTCTATAAAAGCTAAAAAAATGAACCGTATATCAAAGAATCTATTTAACATAAGATCCGCAAACAAACAGAGTTATGTTCAAATGATTCTCTTTTAAAAAATCAGCCTGTTTGATAAGATTAACGCATTCAATGCATCGATAGCTCAATTGGATAGAGTACCTGGCTTCGGACCAGGTGGTTGGAGGTTCGAGTCCTCTTCGATGCACTCTAAGCCGGAGAATTTCTCCGGCTTTTTTTTATCTCTAAAAATTAAGAAAAAAACTCGCGAATACCGTCGTTTCTCAAAACACAAGCAGGACACCGCTTGCACCCCTCGCCCTTCAACCCTTCATAACAGCTCACTGTCTCTTCGAGTAAATAGTCAAGCACACCCATCTCTTGGCCAAACGCCATCGTCTCTTTTTTTGTCATCTTGACAACCGGAGTTCGTATCTCGAACTTCGGATCATCCAAATCCAAACGCATAATCTGCTCTAAAAGATCCATGTAATACCGCGTGCAATCCCTGTAACCTGAATTTGCAGACTCAACTTCAATAACCCCCATATAGATACAGTGCGCTCCCAAATGATTCGCATGAATCGCCCCAAGACGCCCCATCAATCCATTTCTCCCAACAACAAGCGTATTCGGAGCCTCTCCTGCCTCATGACGAATCTCACTTGCCTCATCCATCAACGCATTTGCCGTAATCTCCTGTAAGCAATCAATCGAGAGCACGACATGATCCACAGACCAATCCATACAAATCTTTGCAGCTGCCTTCAACTCCGTTGAATGACGCTGTCCGTAACAAAACGAAAGGCTCAATACAGCCTCCGCTCCATGCACACGCATCG
>JBDQID010000356.1:0-2710 GCA_040264515.1 Chlamydiales bacterium | reverse complement strand
GAGAAACGACCACTACCGCGGTCTTAAGTAAACTCATCGTCTGTCTGAATTCGAGACCGAGCTGTTGTAGGCACAAAAAAAGTGCCAAACTTCAGCCCCAGCACTAAAGTGCTAGGCTAAATTAAGAGTCGAGCTCACGTTGATTAGTGTGTATTTTTTTACAGGATGAGAGTCCTGCTTACCCTACAAAAAAAAACACACACTCCTGAGCTCTAAACTAACGAGCTCTTCTTTTTTTTGTGTTCATTTGATTGACTTGATTACCTTGAGGAAAAGGATCGCCAGCATAGATCAAAAAGATTGTTGGCTTTTTATTGAGGTTTGGCAGCGGGCGCTTCTTCCAAACATCGACTGAAAAACAGACCACCATTTGTGAGGAAAGAGTTAGATCCACCGCAGCACAGAGCATTGTTTTTGGGTGCAATGTTTCAAGAAGTGCTTTTGTGACATCATCATTTCGATATGGAGCTTCAATAAAGAGCTGAGTGGCATCTTCTTCTTTTGAGCGGCGCTCCATTTTCCGAATAGCATCCACCCTTTCTTGCTTGTCCCGTGGAATATAGCCGTGAAAGCTAAAACGTTGCGAAGGCAGACCTGAGAGCATCACACCCAACATCAGCGAAGATGGACCGACGAACGCCTGAATGGGAATGCCTCTTTGCCGTGCACGGTAGATGAGGTTGGCTCCAGGATCTGCTAGGCACGGAAGACCGGCATCTGAGACGAGTCCCCAAGTTTCTCCATTAACCATGGGTTCTAAGAGAAAGTCAAACTCATCATCTTTTGTATGTTCATTCAAGAGAGCTAAGGGAACATTATGCGGCTCATCGACAAAGCGACGCAGGTAACCACGTCCACCTTTAAAGCTTTCTGCAATTAAGCCGTCCATGTTTTTGACAGCGTTATCGACACTTTCGGGGAGAAAAGAAGAGTGTTCTCGTTGATTTCCGATTAGATTAGGTAAAAGTAAAAGCACTGGCTTTACGCTCCGATGGTAAGTTTAACAACTAACATTTCGAGTAAAAAAAACTGATCAGTTGTACTGTTTTTTGAAAGAAGGTCTGTATCGTGAAGAAGTTGCAGACCACGCCGAAAACCGCTCATTCCATACGCTTGGGCTGAGCGAATTTGCCGATTTAACATATTTCCTTTGAGATATGGAAACGCTTTGGCAACATCGTACTGACTCCCACCTGACGCCAAAAGAGAAGAGATGTGCAATCCGTTTTGGCATTGACGTCTAATCTGAGGAAGCAGGCTGTAAACGGTAGCTCCATCATCGATGAGAGCTCTTAAAATACGAATAGCTTCCGCCTTATTCCTCTGAAAAATAGCATCTCCTAGCTGCCAGATAGAGCTGATTGGGGTGTGTACAGAGATTGCTGCGACATCATCAGCTGTGATCTCAGTGCGCTCTCCGATATAACAGACAAGCTTCTCAATTTCACGTAAAATAAGTTCGCTATCGACACCTGTCTGTTTGACGATATGATTTGCAGCTGTCTGTGAAATTGTTTTTCCCGAAAGCTTTGCTTGCTCTGTAATCCAGGGTGCAAGGCGTGCCTCTTTTTCCCATGTTTTTTCAGCTGCAAGATGAATTACAACGCCGTGTTTTGCAGCTTCGCGATACAGCTTCGTGTTTTTAGCAAGTGAGGCGCTGTCCATCACTAGATAAGTTGAGTCCGCTGGGTTTGAAAAATACTTCTCTAACCCTTTTTGCACAGTCTCTACATTATGAACCAAGATCACTCTACGTTCTGCTAAAAGGTTAAAGGTATTGAGCTCTTCGAGGACAGGGCTGAGCTCTTGATTGTCAAAAGTTTTAAGGCCGAGCGCACTGTCTTCTTCTTTCAAAAGAGTTGTAAGTAAACGTTTCACAGCGGCTTTTCGTTCATTTTCTTCTTTTGCAACCACTAAATAGATCGCTGCTTGCTCGCCTTTCGATAAATAGTTATCAAGGAGTTGTAAACTATTCAATTCCATTTCTAGCTGTAACCTTTAAAAGAGAGTAGTAAGAGACGAGAAGCTGATAGCTTGCTCTATTAAAATTCTGTTTTGCTTTGGTGTGAGATGCTGCGACATCGCGGTATTGCAGAGGTGTAATCAAACCGAGATCGCGCTGATCTTTTGCCTGATCTATCGCCTCATCTGCAAAAGAGACCGCATTTTTTGCAGAAAAATAACTTAACAGAGCCTCTTCAGTCGAGTGAAGGGTATTTTGCACTTCGACCCTGATATCTTCTTCGAGCTTCAAATAATCGATCTCAACAGCTCTTTTCAAAGCTGTATTTTCTCTGACCTTTCGCTCTCTACCCAACCCATCAAAGATAGACCAGCTAAGAGTGATGCCACCTCGCCAATTATCATTTTGTGTTGAGAAAAAAGATGATGCCGATGAGGTGTCATAGCCTGCGAATGCGGAGAGCTCTGGAAGGTATTTTCCGTATGCGGCACGAAGAGCTTGTTCTGAAGATAAAAGCTCTGCTTTTTTCTTTTTCAGTTCCGGACGTGACTTTAAAGCGAGCTTTTCTAACGCTTTGACTTCCGTTTTTGTGAATATTTGTTGGTCCGGAGAAAATGAGTGGATTTTCTTTGCTATAAAGCTATGAGACAGCACCGGAAAAGACGCGTCTGATAACACAACTTCCTGAGAAGATACTGTGTAACCGAGTATGCGCTGGAGAGTATTGCGAGCAACTTTGAGATTTTT
>JBDQID010000355.1:0-2726 GCA_040264515.1 Chlamydiales bacterium | reverse complement strand
TGCCGCGGCAGCGGCACTTCTCTTCTTTTTTAACTTTGGAATCCTGAGAGATGCCACTACCGTGGCATAGATTTTTTCTATCTTTCCCAGCACTAAAGTGCTGGGCTAAAGAGAGAAACAACCACTACCGTGGTCTAAAAACTATTTCTATAAACCAGTAGACAGGGCGGAATTAAGAGTCGAGCTCACGTTATATTAAGGGTAGAGTTAAGTAAATATGTTAAAATAATCTTAGCTATGAGAAAGAGGGCGTTTTATTGAAGCTTGGTATATTAAAGGCGCGCATTAGCATAAAGCATTTTATGCATGAGATGCCTCTGCAAGATTTACAGGAGTTGGAAAGCAAGCTTTTACAGAAAGCAGGACTCTGGGTGCGTATCGCATTTTTTGGTATTATGGGCCCGGAAAGGGCAAGATTACTGCCTTGGATATATCTTCTCATGCATACTCTTTTAATCCATTTTTAATTGAACCTTACATAGGATGCATTCTTGTTTTATTATGTTGTTTTTGTTATATTTCTCTTTAATTTTAATCTATTTTAGAGAAGTGTGGCGATGATTCATCCAGTTAATATTCAAGACTTTATTATTGGAGAGGGGCAGCCTCTTACAATCCTTACGGGACCTTGTGTTATTGAAGGCGAGAGCGCTTGCATGGAAGCTGCTCATTTTTTAAAGGAGCTGTTTGAGCCAAGGCAGATTCGTCTTATTTTCAAATCGAGTTTTGACAAGGCGAATCGCTCTTCGATCAGCTCTTATCGTGGCCCTGGGATAGAAGAGGGACTTCGCATTCTCGAGCGCGTGAAAAAAGAGTTGGGACTGCCCGTTGTAACAGATGTGCATAGCCCGGCAGAAGCGCTCGCAGCAGGAAGTGTTTGTGATATGATTCAGATTCCGGCATTTCTTTGTCGCCAGACGGATCTTCTTGTCGCTGCTGGAAAGAGTGGTGCTGCAGTAAATATTAAAAAGGGGCAGTTTATGGCGCCTTGGGATATGAAGCAGGTTGTCGATAAGGTACGTTCAACTGGTAATGAGAGAATTATTCTAACGGATAGGGGAACATCTTTTGGTTACAATAACCTTGTAAGCGATATGCGAGCTTTGGCGATCATGCAAGGCTTTGGTGTTCCTGTCTGTTTTGACGCAACGCATTCTGTTCAGCTTCCTGGTGGTAAAGGGGGAGAGAGCTCTGGTGGACAGAGAGAATTTGTTGCACTGCTTGCAAGGGCTGCTGTTGCAGCAGGTTGTCATTCGCTCTTTATTGAGGCGCATCCCAACCCTTCGGAGGGGATGAGTGATAAAGATTCGATGCTTCCGTTCTCGGAATTTGCACCTCTTCTCGATCAGCTAGAGCGCATTCATCATGCGGTGCATCCGTCTCATGTTTAGAAAGCGCGTTCTTTTCGTTCTTTTTACTCTTGTTACGGGAATTGTTTACTATCTTGTCACTCTTTTTCAGGTAACGGATGAAGATGTTAATGTTTATGCAGCTCTTATTGAGAGTAGTACACCGAAGCCGAATTCTCAGAAGGGAGTTGCTAGGCAGCAACGCAATATCATCCATAAAGAGATTTGGGTAGCAGATAGTGTAGAGCGTCTTCATTACAGTTTGCGCGGACAGCACTCTGAGCTACTTTTTTCTAACGATGGGGCAAAGACTGCGATGGTGGAGTATATGGATGATGTGAGCTGCTTCATGCAAGAAGAGTTGTTTTTTCTTCTTGCTGATGGCAGAGAAGTTGTACGCAAGCCCAACGGCAGGCTTTTGTTGCGGCATGCGAACCCAAAAAAAGCAGAGAGCTGGATTAAAGAAGACGGCTTAGAGCTTACGCCGATGCAGAAGATTCGTTATTTAAAAGCGGAGAAAGGCATTTACTACTATAGTACAAATACTTTTATCGCCAATGAAGTGCAGCTCCAGCGCTTTGTGGCTCCTGGACATGAGCTTGTAGAGACACTTGTTGGTATTGAACCCACAATGACAGGGGTCGCTAAAAGTGTTGAATTTAGTTTGGATGGACACGCATTGAATTTTAAAGCGCACCATTTAAAAGCGACGTTTTTTACTCAGAAAGGATTGATGTGAGATATTTTTTATTCATTCTTTTACTTCCTATTCTTTTGAATGCGGAAATTCTTGATGTTTCTTCTAATAGTGCAAGTTATGATGGGGGAAAAATTATTTTGCATGGTGATGTTGTTGTTAATCATGCGATGGGGAAGATGCAGTCGGTGCAGGCTGAATTTTTTCGCGATTTGGAATCATTGAAAGAAGAGAGGGAGGTTGTTCAGCTTAAAGGCCGTGTTGTTGTCGATCTTGCTGAAGGTGGGCAGTTACAGTGTGCGGAGGCAAAGGTTAATTACCGAACACTTGAAGGAAAGTTTTATAGTAAACCTGCAGATCAGGTTGTCTTTTGTGATGCTATGGGAGAAATCCGTGGGGATACGATGACTCTGCAGTATAAGATGAAGGGAAAGAGAGTTGTTCCTTTTTTTATGGTTGTAAGGGGAGATGTCTGTTTAGAGCAGGTGGCAGAGGAGGGACGAAAGTTTGCTTTGGCTGAGAGTGCTGAAATTGATTTTGTCTCGCAAAAGATGCTTCTGAATGCAACAGAAGAGAATCAGGTCCTCTTTTTTGACGAGGTTCACAATGTGAAGCTGAGTGCACCGCAGGTTAAAGCGGAGCGTGACTTAACGACAGGTGAAGACTCTTGGGAGGGGATT
>JBDQID010000354.1:0-2730 GCA_040264515.1 Chlamydiales bacterium | reverse complement strand
CAGAGCAGAATGAAGAGTGCTTAACGCAAGAATCTTTGCATCGAGAACACTCTTTGGGCCCAGAGTGGATAACTCTTGTTGATGAATTGGATTTGCTTGTGAAGGAGGCTATTCCGAGTATGTGTGAGGGGATTTCATCTACTGCAGAGGTTACAGAGGGCGTTCTGCTTAAAAGAGTTTTTCCTTCGTTAAAGCCAAATCTTCCTTCTATTTTAAATTTTCTATTTTCATCTAATAATCTAGCATCGAATAGCCGCTTTCGTCTTTTGGATATCGGTTTAAAAGCGAAAAACTGCTTACGACACTGTGGGACACCGTCGACAGCTTTGCTCGTAGTTGAGAGCGTTAAAGAGTATCTTGATGGTAAACTCCCTAGCTATACAGAAAAAAAGGAAAAAAAAGCCGCTTTGGATTTACTTTCGAAAGAGAAATTGACGCCTCGGCTTTATTCAGCAATAGACCTAGATTTACGTGTGGCGAACTTTCCACATGTTCAGTACATCCCGAGGGCTGTAGAGGAGTGGATTAAATCCAAGATAGATGAGAGTGTAGAGAGTAGTAGAGTGTCAGAGAAGATTATAGATGGAGTTGCTCCGAAGCTCTCAAATGCTTTATGGGACCTTTATAACAACAGGATGCTTTATTTTCTTTCGTTGTTGGATAACGGTTTGTATTACGAGAATTTAAGAAAAGCTCCGAAGGAGATTGAAAAGGCTGCTTTTACATTTTTATCGAATTCTTTCTATGAAAAAATAACAGCATTACCAAGAAAAGGGATCTCTTTATTAGAGGGTCCTGTTAAAAAATATTCACCATCTTTTGTCATGCGTTTTTTTCGTTTTTGCATTAAATCGATTTTTATCGTTCCTGGTATGACACTTTTATTTAATTTTTTTTCAGGAAAACTACTTTGTAATCGTTTAGCTAGGGCGATTATTGCGGCTCTGAAGAATTCAGCTATTTTTGATCTGTTTTATGTGCTTCTCGATCGTATGAGTAAAAAAATCTATTATACCTCTTCAAGGCTTGATACTCCTCCGAAGCAAGGGAAATTGTCTTTGATAAAGAAGCCTATTGGTCAGGTTGGAGGTTATTTTATTAAGAGCTTTCTTCCTGATTTTATTTTGAATCGTTTGAAGATACAGAAGTGGGAGCAGAAGTTTGGGGAGTATGTGGGTAAAAAGGCGTTGCCATATTTAAAAAAACCTTTAGATGAAATGATGAAAGAGGCAATGCCAGGCATCGTTAAATTAATGATTATTTCTCGTATTACAAAGAAAGTATCCAAGGCTACAGGAAAGGATGCTCATGAGCTGAAAAATTGCATTAAAATCCATATATACTTGTATTGTATAGATATGACGCCTTTAGAAAGGAATCTATACTGCCGAGATCTATTAAAAAAGAGTCCTAGTGCGATTTTAAAAGAAATATCCTTGTCTTCTACGAGCTGATCTGTCAAAATATTTCGCCATGAAGAAGAAATTTAAAGTCGCAACTTTAGGTTGTCGCACAAATCAGTATGAATCTCACGCTTTTTCTCAGCAGCTAGCGGGACTTGATTATACCGAGGCAAAAAATGGCGATAGCGCAGACCTCGTAATCGTTAACACATGTACAGTAACAGCTTCTGCTGATAGCAATAGCCGTCATCAAATTAGAAGTCTTGCACGCAAACATCCACAAGCTAAAATCATGGTGACTGGTTGTTTGGCTGAAAGGGCTGCCGATGAGCTTTCTAAAATCGAAGGTGTAACGCGCGTTGTCCCGAATTTGGACAAGGAGAACCTTGTAGCCTCTCTGTTTCCAGACAGAGAAGTTCCTGAATTTTCAATTAAGCAGTTTCCCGATCACACGCGTGCTTTTGTAAAAGTTCAAGACGGTTGTAACTCTTTTTGCACGTACTGCATCATTCCCTACGTCAGAGGGCGCTCTCGCTCGCGTCCGATTCCGGAGATATTAGATGAAATCCGAGCTCTTGTTGCCAATGGTTATAAGGAGATAGTTCTCACCGGCATTAATATTGGGGACTTTGATGGTGCAGGAAATGATAATCTTGCGGATTTGATTCGTAAAACGGATGAAATTGAAGGTGTGGAGCGCATTCGCGTCTCCTCGATTGATCCAGATGAAGTGGATGATGAGCTTCTTGATGCGATCATCTTTAGCAAAAAAACATGCCACTCAATGCATCTTGTTTTGCAATCAGGATCGAATGTTGTTCTCAAGCGAATGAACAGAAAGTATACGCGTCAGATGTTTTATGAGACTTACGATAGACTAAAAGCTGCGTGTCCAGATTTCACAGCAACAACGGATGTCATTGTGGGTTTTCCAGGGGAGACAGATGCAGATTTTGCGGAGACACTAGAGGTTATTCGAGAAGTTAAATTTGCAAAAGTGCACATGTTTCCCTATAGCGAGCGGCCACGTACACGCGCAGCACTTTACAAGAATAAGCTGCAGCCAGCGCTTATCAAAGAGCGAAAGCAGGAGCTTTTGAAGTTGTCGGAAGAGATGGCTTTTGAGCTTAGAGCTGATTTTATCGGTAGGCGAATGACGATTTTAACGGAAAATTCGGATTTAGCGCATCCAGGACTAATTGCTGGTCACACGGATAACTTCCTTATGGCGTGGCTGCCGCAGGAAAATCTTAAAGCTAATGAATTGGTCGAAGTTGAGCTTGTTGAAAATAGAGCCGATGGCTTTTTAGCTCGCAGGGTTTAAAAT
>JBDQID010000353.1:0-2745 GCA_040264515.1 Chlamydiales bacterium | reverse complement strand
TTTCTTTTTTACCACATAATAAAAATTAAAAAATTTCCATCTGGAACTAACGCTTTAATGACAGTGAAGCAAAAATTTCTTCTATCCTTGAAATAGGTAGTCTCAAAAGATCATCCTCAATCTTTTTAATTCTTATTAATCGCTCTACAGACTCTATTAAAACATTTGTTTTCATCTCTTCAATATTTTCATCACTCGGAGGAGAGAAAGTATCTATAAGATAATTATTATATAAAGAGATAAAACTCTTCGTAGCTTTATCTGCAAGATCGATAGGCTTAAGCCTTTGTATGCCGACTTCAGCTACCTTCCTATCAATCTCTTGTTTAAAAAAAGATAGGTAATTATGATAATCTGCATAAGAGCTACGATCTATCACTGAATACGTATACTCAACTCTTGGAGATTTTGTGCTAAAACTAACTGTTTTTGTCTCTACTGTCATGATTCTTTCTATTGATAAAAATGCTAATTCCTATAATTTAAATACCCAGTGCATTTATTCCAATATAAAAACCTCTTTTATTAAAGCTCAGCAATCACCAAAATAAAATTAACATGTTAATGATTTACGGTAATCGTTTTTAGACCACGGTAGTGGTCGCACCTCTCTTTAGCCCAAAACTTTAGTGCTGGGAAAGGTAGAAAAAAAATCTATGCCACTGTAGTGGCATCTCTCAGGATCTCAAAGTTAAAAAAGAAGAGAGGTGCCCCTGCCGCGGCACACTGTTATTATCATCCCGTCCCAGCACTAAAGTGCTGGGATAAAGAGAGAAACAACCACTACCGTGATCTAAATAAAGTTATCACCTGCACAAATTTGATCTTAAATAATTACAGATATAAAAAAGTGCTAAACTTCAGGCCCAGCACTTTACTGCTAGGAAAAGATGAAAAAATCTCAATGCCACGGCAGTGGCATCTCTTAACTTTACTTTGCGTCACGCTTCATAGCGTTGTTTAATACAAACAAATTAACAATCAAACTTGCTTATTTTCTTAAATTTGAAGTTTCCCCTTCCAAGGCTTTTCCAAGAGATAAAATCGCATCATAACACATGTTAACACTAGTATCTCCAAAGAGATCTCTAGGCTCTATTGGCTCTATTGGCCTTCTTTGAGCTCTAGGAGTTTTCGGAGTCCCTCCAGGTTTAGGACCTGAATACTTCGGTGAAGGCTTCCTAGGTTTTCTAGAAGGAGTAGTATTAGGAGTCGTAGTCGGAGTCACCATGGCAGCCCTAGGTGTTCGAGGACTCGCAGGACACTTCAAACTTGAAGAGGATGCAACACCAGCAGCCGCAGGCAGCGGCTCTGAAAAAGAAATTTCTGTACTACTACTTGAAATTTTACGACTCATTGTTTTTTTATCAAAGTATTGCTGTTTTTGAGTCGGAGTTTTTAACGTCCGAAAAAAAGCTTGTTCTTGAGGAGTTAAACTTGCAAAAAACCGAGCTCTTTTTTCGTTCTCTTTTTGAAAAAATTTCAACTCTTCAGTATTATCTCCTTTTAACATCCTAAAATTTCTTTTCTGCATAGGTGTTAAAGAATTAATAAAATTAGCGCGAAGAGCTTTTTGCTTCTCATTTCGCTGATCTATAAGAGCTAATGCTCGCATTTTTTCTAATATCGTTACTGGTTTTCTCTCTCTCGCCTTTTGACTTACTTCACTACCAGCAGCCCCTGCTGCAGGAAAACAGTCTGCTCCTGCTTTTGTTTCTGCTTGTACCTCGGTTTTTCTTTTTGCCAAAGGAGAGCCTAACGATTCACGCACAGCTCTCTCAAGAGGTACCCATATAGAGCAATTAGAACAAGGATTTCTCTCCGCAACATACAACCCGGCAGCCTCATCAATTTTAACCCATCTCATAAAATGAGAAACTTGGGGCGCCCGACGTATGTCTCTTGTAGGATTAAAAGCCAAAATCAAACTATCATAAGCAACAGGAAATCTACCTTCATAATTCATCTTCGATAAAGCATAGGTTATTTGCCTCTCACAGCAACCATGAGGAGCCACTAAAACTGATGTTGCAGAACCGTGAGTTCTATTGATGTTTCTATAAAGCTGCTTAATATTTTGAGATCTCGCGGAACCTGCCACTCTACGCACACGCTCTACATATCCAGTTTGAGTTCTAAGTGAACGCTGACTTCTATTATGATATCTATTAATGTCTCTTAAATATTTCCTATCTACTGCATTCTTTTTAATCATTTCACTTCCTGACTCAATAGTAAAAAGAATGTAGTCTGTTGTAGGAAAGCGAAGAACACCAATTTGATCTAACTCTGTACCTTCTACAGATAACTGAGAACGAATTACGGTATGTAACCTTTTTAAAAGCTCTCTACATAAAAATGTTCTACCTCTTCTTTTTAACTCTCCGGAGCAAGTTAAAGAAGCACTTATTTTTCCTTCTGAATCTTTTTCAACCATAATACCAATACTCTTATTAGAGAAATGGTTGTTATATCTAAAATCTTTTCTAATACGATCTGATATCCCTTTAAAAACAATCTGAGCAATCCTATGACATAATGCCGTACATTGAGCATCACGCATACCGATATATGCACCCGATTGTATACGAGTAGGACCCTTCGTAGGGGATGTTCGAAGAAAGGTTGACCCTCTTTCTTGACCTAAATGTGTTGTTCGACATGAATAAGGTGCTGTCTTTAAACTAGCTTCTGTTCTAGATACCATAATATTTACTACTCTTTAACTATTGAAGTTTTTGAAAC
>JBDQID010000352.1:0-2751 GCA_040264515.1 Chlamydiales bacterium | reverse complement strand
GTACTACTATTAACGCCGTTCGACTCTTAATTCCGCCCTGTCTACTGGTTTATAGAAATAGTTTTTAGACCACGGTAGTGGTCGTTTCTCTCTTTAGCCCAGCACTTTAGTGCTGGGACGGGATAATAAGAACAGTGTGCTGCGGCAGCGGCACACTCTTTTCTTTTTTAACTTTGAGATCCTGAGAGATGCCACTACCGTGGCATAGATTTTTTTCTACCTTTCCCAGCACTAAAGTGCTGGGCTAAAGAGAGAAACGACCACTACCGTGGTCTAAAAACTATTTCTATAAACCAGTAGAAAGAGCGGAATTAAGAGTCAAACTAACGTTAATATTAGCACTCCCAGCGTATGCCACTAAATATCAGAATTCTATGTTAGGTTGATGCGAATGCGGTCGCTCCGCCAGCCGCACTCTCATAGAAGGACCGTTAATCCAGAACCCTTCGTCTTTTTACAAGGATAAAACGCAAGCTAAGCGCAGCGTAAGGATAAAGCAAGTAAGGGGAGTTTGTTTTCTAATGACCCTTTCTTTTCTGTGATGTCCCAATAAAAAGCATTACAATGAAAACTATGCCAAGAGTACCACAAAGTATTTTAGCGCATCGTTTGTCGTTATCGCGATCGTTCCGCTGTTCAGCAGGAGAAAAAATTCTATTAACAAGTCCTCTATTGATATTAGCATTAGCATTGCTGTAATGCTGCAGTTGCTCGGTTTGACCCTCTAAATCAGCAAGATCAGCTTCAAGACTGTTATCTGAATCAAAGTCTGATTCAAGTTCAGATTGATCACTAACATCTTTACCCTCAGGGATCTCAGCGTTTGGAGGATCCTTTCTGCAGATTGGGCAGCTCTCTTTTACTTTGAACCACTGAGCTAAGCATTTCTCATGAAATTCATGTTCACAATCCAAAGGTTTGACCGTTCTGCCATTCAACATGCCCTTATAGCAAATGATGCATTCATTCTCTTCGCTACTTGTGTCGCTTACTTGTAGAGCACATCCCATGCGTTCAGTGTGCTCTACGTCTCTGATCTGGCTTGTCATAAGAAAAACTCCGTGGAGATAAATGCTCACGATGTATCATCAAGTTGTTTTTTTTACAGATAAATAATTTGATTTCTTAAAAGATTATCGCTTAGAAAATTGGACTCCTTTACCAAGAGAATTTCAAAATTTCTCAAAAATAAACGGTGACGAATTAATTAAAACATCCTATAATAGTACTAGGAGTACTTGAGATGTGTAACAGTTGTTACGGCTCTTAAAGATTCTTAAAAGAAAGAAGCGAGAAAGGGGATTGCTTTATTAACAGAATATTAACATGACTATTAAAGTTGACATGTTATGGGAAAAAAAGCACAAAAAGATACAGTGGCAGGCATCGCTTGGGGTGTCGCCGGAGCGAAAACTCTTCTAGCGGGAACCGCCTTCTGGGCGTTCGTTGCTACTCAGGTTGTTGTTGCCGGACCCGCAGCACTCGTAATGTTCGGTACGCTCGCAGGCTCCTCTGCTGTCGGAATCGGAGGCATGGTCGGCTACTGTGCAAAGCAAGCACAGAAGAACCTTGCCTAGTCAAATTCACCCTAGTGATCACCTTTTAGCTCGCCCTTAATCTCTTGAAAAATTTTAATGTGCTCTTTGTCAAAAAAATCTTTATTTGCTTTATGAATACTTTTGACTTCCTTGAAAATAGCCATCGCATCTGCACCTTGAGCTGTTGAAATTTTCAAAAACAGCGAAAGAAATACAAATTGCGCCAAATTCGTCTCGATTTTCTCTTGAATAGTGTCATCTACTTTTCTCTTCAATCCAAGTGAAAACTCATCTGTCTCCTTACCCTCAAACAACAAAGAACGCAAATAGCTGTTCTCAAATCGGCTACCTAACACATCTGTAAGCAGTCGCAACTCCAAAAATTGCCTTTTCTGATCGTCTTTCAAAAGAGACTTAGGCTCCGAATGATACAAACTCTCAGCCTCTTCTAGAAACTCAAGATTCCACTCCAGCTTGTCTGCAACTACTCTCATCACATAGGAATCTCCAATTACAGACAGCGGAATCTCAAAGCACGCATCGTAAATTTCATAAATCGTCTTCTTAAAAACCTCGAATGTCATCTCGTCATCTAAATCACACTCCTCAAGAAGACCTTGCACTTTTTTATTCGATTCATTGTAAAAGTTCGCATACACAATAAACTTCACAAACCCCTCGGTACCATTCAGCATTCCCATAAGCTCTTCTTGCTCATGCTCCTTCATGATTCCTTTGAGTTGATCCTTTGGTAAGTTTTGAAACATCGTTCATCCTCTATTTTTTGTTTTTTATTATCACATTTCTGCTGATGTGCCACCTAGTACAGCTGCTAAATCTTCGCTGTTAGAATCTGCTATTGTTTTACTTCCTTTTATATCTCCTGAAGCTTCAGCCATTTTAGTAGCATCTCCTATTTGAGCATCGCTTATGCCAGTGTCCCCTGTTAAAGTTGCGCTTCCTGTTCCGGGTAGCGCAGTAGCCATAGCAGCTTGAGCCTCAGAGCTAGCACCGCCGGTGATTTGAGCACTAGCATCGCCCATTTTTGCAGCAGCATCTTCTCCAGTGATGCCAGAAGAGGCACCGAGTGTAGCAGCGCCGACTCCAGGAAGCGCAGTAGCCATAGCAGCTTGAGCCTCAGAGCTAGCACCGCCGGTGATTTGAGCACTAGCATCGCCCATTTTTGCAGCAGCATCTTCTCCAGTGATGCCAG
>JBDQID010000351.1:0-2756 GCA_040264515.1 Chlamydiales bacterium | reverse complement strand
AGACTAACTTTATCAACTATACGACTCTTGGTGTACCCGAGCACTGCGAGCTTGTGATTCTAACCAATGCACCATTTGCGAAAAAGCACCCCAAACTTCTTAAAAAATTCCGTTTAGCGCTAAGCGATGCCATTACGGATGCACAAAAGAACCCGGAAGGCGCTTTTTCTTGTTATGCCAGAGCAAATCCAGCAAAATGTCCGAAAACACTTTCTTGGGAAAGGCGCGCTTGGGAATCCACTTATCCACTTCTATCTAAAAATCAAATATTCGATAAAAAAGCGTTAAAAAAATATGCGCATTGGCTGTTTAAGAATGGTTATTTTGAAAAAGATCCAAACTTTTGCCTCACTGAGCTACTATGACCATGCTATCAATTAAAGATGTCTCTTTTGCTTTTGAGCAACGATCAATTTTGAATAATTTCTCACTTGAGTTATCTAGCGGCGAGATTGTCGCTCTGCTTGGGCCTTCAGGATCTGGAAAAACCACTCTCTTTCGTCTCATTACACGACTTGAAAAACTGTCCTCTGGAACAATACTTCCTGAGCCATCACAAATTGGCTATATGATGCAAAACGATCTTTTGCTTCCATGGAAAACTGTAAAGGAAAACCTCCAGTTATTCAATTGTCACAATGATGTAGCTCTTAGAGAACTTTTGGAACTTGTTAATATCTCTCACTGCTTAAATATGTACCCAAGAGAGCTCTCTGGTGGCATGCGTCAGAGAGTTAGCTTACTTCGAACGCTTCTGCAAAAACAGCCTATTTTGCTTCTTGACGAGCCATTTAGCTCTCTTGACTTTGTTATCAAAGAACAGATATACACACTTATTCGCAAGCGACATCAAGAAACGCGCCAGACGATACTCTACATCACTCATGACTTCCACGACGCTCTTCTGCTTGCAGATCGAATTTGTCTACTTGAGGATGGTAAAATTGGAATGCAGTGGCAAGTGCCCTCAGATCTTTTAAAAAATGAGAGTGCGTTTTTTACGATGCATCAAGCAATCAGAGAATACTTAAGGTTATCGCATGCGAGCTAAGGGACTACTTCCACTATTCATTATTTTTCTTCTGACTCTTCTATTAGAATTAACAATGCCGCCCTCTTTTATGTTTCCCCGCCCAAGTGAAATTTTTTCACGACTTTTCACTCAGCGCGATATTTTTTTATTCCACATGTTTGTGACATTCAAAGAGATGGCCATTGGTACTGTCGTAGCTTTTCTCATGGCGTTCACTCTTGCATGGGCTATGTTAATGAGCCAAACGATTAAAATCATCTTAGAGCCCATTTTTATTGGAATTCAATGTCTTCCTATTTTTACTATCGCACCCCTGCTTATCCTTACCTTTGGATGGTCTCAGACTGCGATCATTATTCCCACAGCGTTAATGATTTTTTTTCCTCTCACCATAAATCTCTATAAAGGAATTAGCTCAACGCCACAACACCTACTAGATTTCTTCATTATCAACCAAGCTTCGAGTTGGAAGCTATTTTTCCAGCTTCGCCTCCCCTGGGCAACACCTCATATCTTTAGCGGAATGCGTATTGCAGCTGCTATTGCTGGTATTGGAGCTGTTGGAGGAGAGTGGGCTGGGGCGCAAGAAGGTATTGGAGTACTTATTCAAGAGTACCGAAGAAGCATTGACTTTGAGGGTACATATGCAGCTCTTTTTTGCCTTCTTATAGTGAGTCTTTCATTTTATTTACTTGTTATTGCAATTGAGCACCTCTTCTTTAAAAAGTATTCATCCACTTATAGGGCGATGTAGCAGATGCTAAATTCTAAGCAAGCTACTATCGTAGCTAACGGAGAGCTTTCGAAGAAAACATTGCTTGAAAATGTAGACTCATCTTCTCTAACAATTGCAACGGATGGTGCTATCAAGCTGTTTTATGACACTTGCCTCTCTCCTGATCTTGTGCTAGGTGATCTAGACTCCTCAACTCCTCAGCAAAGAGAAAAAACGCGTACGCTTTATAGGCCTTCCCAAGAAGAGACGGATCTTATGAAAGCTGTAGATTACCTTTACTGCAATGGGATCTCTGATATTAAAGTTCTTGGAGCAACAGGAAAACGAGCAGATTTTACTCTATTTAATCTACGTCTTCTCGTTCAATGGCACTATAAATATCCCAATCTATCCATTAAATTTATCGATGATTACGGTATTTTTTATCTCATCTCATCTTCATTCAGTTTCTCAGGAGCTTTCAATCAGAAAGTATCTATCCTTTCTATTGGAGGAGAGAGTGTTATAACAACAAAGGGGCTAAAGTGGGAATTAGAAGAGGCTCTTTTTGATATGAAAAGTTTATGCAGTATAAGCAATCAAATTAAAGAACCTCCCTGTTCTGTCCAGATAAAGGGCGATCCACTCCTCCTCTATCTTCTTAATGAAATAAAAAAATAGCAGATAAAATTTTATTAACCGTTTAGAATAACAATAAAACAGCCTGACTCTCCGCTCTATTTCACCACCAACAACAGCAGCAGCAACCTAATACTCTATCGTATAAGTTCTTCAATTAAATTAAGCGGCGATTTTGAACTGTAAGAAAGCGCATCAAATCTTGCAGACCTTCAGCCTACGAAACCTTAACTTCCCTATACCCAGGGCGTTGCCCTAGTCTGCTGCACTGTCTACTGGTTTATAGAAATAGTAGACCACGGTAGTGGTCGTTTCTCCATAGTGTCAATAAAATTGTGTCTCTTGCCTCCAACCATAATTTCCGATGTT
>JBDQID010000350.1:0-2758 GCA_040264515.1 Chlamydiales bacterium | reverse complement strand
GTGATGGTCAGCAGATTTCATTTGTAGAAGGCATGCGCCTACTCTCTGGTGCCTCAGCTGATTTGAAACACGAAGAGCAGCAGGCTACAGATCGCAACTGGATCCATATCGAAGCGGGCTCCGCTCTGCGCGAAATCTTATCAAATCTTCGTGAGCCGTCACAGCTGCTAACTCCAGATCTTGGAGGTAACCTAAAGACGACTCTACGTCCCTATCAAGAGCAAGGTGTAGCGTGGCTGCATTTCTTAACAGATCTTGGATTCGGTGCTTGCTTGGCCGATGATATGGGACTGGGTAAGACAATGCAGGTGCTCTCACTGCTTTTATGTAAAAAGTTTGAAGGCTCCGTCTCTAAGCCGTCTCTGCTTGTCGTACCAGCCTCTCTTCTTGCAAACTGGAAAAATGAAGCTGCGAAATTTGCACCCTCTCTTAACCTTGTCTTCCTTCATCCATCAGAGACCGACCGCAAGACAATTCAAAGTTTAAGTGACTCACCACAAGACACTCTCTCCTCTGTAGATCTTCTTATTACAACATACTCCTTTATCTCTCGTAATGAATGGCTTTTTGATGTCGACTGGTATTTGGCCATGTTAGATGAGGCCCAGGCAATAAAAAATGCAGGAACAAAACAGAGTAAGGCTGTTAAAAAAATCAAAGCGCATGCACGCGTTGCGCTCACTGGAACTCCAGTGGAAAACAGAATGGGTGATCTTTGGTCGCTCTTTGATTTCTTAAATCCAGGGCTCCTTGGCTCTGCATCCGTTTTTAAATCATTTGTAAAGAAGCTGCAGTCGGATGAAAATCAAGGATTCGCCTCTCTTCGTCAGCTTGTAAGTCCCTATATTTTGCGTCGTATGAAAACAGACAAATCGATTATTAGCGATCTTCCAGATAAAACAGAGACGAATTGTTACTGTACACTTAGCGCACAGCAAGTAAAACTGTACGAGCAAGCTGTTAATTCAATGAAAGAGACATTGGAGAGTTCCGAAGACGATATTAAAAGAAAAGGGGTTGTTCTACAAACTCTAATGCGCCTAAAACAGGTGTGTAATCATCCAAGCCAACTTTTAGGAGACGGAGAGTTTACTGTCGAGCATAGTGGAAAATTTCAACGCTTGACAACGCTTTGCGAAGAGCTCGCTCAGCGTCAAGAAAAAGTGCTTATCTTTACTCAGTTCCGAGAAATCATCGAGCCCTTAGCAGAGCATCTTGCAACAGTTTTCAGACGACCAGGACTCGTTTTGCATGGTGGTACGACAGTGAAAAAGCGTCAAGGGCTTGTCAAACAGTTTCAAAGCGAAGATGGACCTCCATTTTTTATCCTCTCACTAAAAGCCGGTGGTACAGGACTCAATCTAACGGCAGCATCTCACGTTATTCACTTTGATCGATGGTGGAATCCGGCAGTAGAAAATCAAGCAACCGATAGAGCTTTTAGAATCGGACAGAAAAGCAATGTTCTTGTGCATAAATTTATCACAAGAGGTACCTTAGAAGAGAACGTTGATCTGACGATTAAAGAAAAGCAGAAGCTAGCTGATGAAATCCTTTCGGGAAGTAGTGAAGTGAACCTGACAGAGCTTGGAGATGACGAACTCTTGAAATTGGTGCAATTAGATATTAAGCAATTAAGTGTACAGGAGAAATAGTATGTATTGGGGCGAATATGTATCCGTAGGAGAGAGGCGTGCGATAGCTAAAAAAGCTATGGATAAGCTTCGAAAAAAGGGAAAAAAAATTTACCCAATAGAGATCTCTGGACGTATTATCGCTCGTAGCTTCTGGGGAAAAGGATGGTGCGAACACCTCGAATCGTTTTCTGACTATGACAACCGCCTTCCAAGAGGACGCACCTATGCGCGCAATGGCTCTGTTTGTCATCTTGATATTCAATCTGGAAAAGTAGAAGCTATCGTAAGTGGCTCTTCGCTCTACAAAGTATCAGTTAAAATAAAAAAGCTAGGAAAGAGTAAGTGGAATTCCATTAAAAAGAAGTGTACAGGACAGATAAGCTCCTTCTTCGAACTACTGCAAGGGAAAATTTCTGATAAAGTGATGAAGACAGTAACTGATGAAGAGAGTGGTCTTTTTCCTCTGGAAAAAGAGATTGAATACTCCTGTGACTGTCCCGACTGGGCCGATATGTGCAAACATGTAGCAGCTGTGATGTATGGCATTGGGAACCGTTTAGATAACTCTCCAGAGCTGCTTTTTTTGTTAAGAGATGTTGACCCAGAAGAGTTGATTGCATCGGAGATCGATCTAGGAGCCGCTATTCCAGAAGATACTGGAATAGCAGAAGATGATCTGGCAGCTCTTTTTGATATCGAGATGGAAGAGGCTGAAACATCTGATACTACACCCCAGGGGTTCACAGGCGCGGATATTAGACATATGCGGGAGAGCCAAAAGCTCACTGTTGCGGAATTTGCAAGAAAGCTTGGTGTCACACAAGCTTCAATCTTTCGTTGGGAAGCTTCAGAGAAAATACTTAATTTACGAGAGAGCTCTTACCAAGCTTTGCTTCGTTTTCGGAGCTAAGAGATAATTAACGTGAGTTTCGTATTTATATCATTGAGAATCGATACAGAAGGTAACCACAGAGCGGTAATTAGTGGCGAAGCCACGACAGCTCTGTTGCATAAGTTCTTTAAGTAAATAACGTCAGTTCGACTCTTAATTTCGCCCTGTTTACTGGTTTATAGAAATATTTTTTAGACAACGGTAGTTGTCGTTTCTCTCTTTAGTCCAG
>JBDQID010000349.1:0-2772 GCA_040264515.1 Chlamydiales bacterium | reverse complement strand
CCCGGGGAGGTCGAGCCGCTGGAACGGGGCGACGCCGATGCTTTCTGGGCGGATGCCCGCGAACTCCGATGGTGCGGGATCGGGTCTTCCGGGGAGCAACCGGCCGGGAGGTGTCTCCTCCGGGTTGCCATGACGCCTTCGCTACCTATAAGGTACTGTGTTTCATCTCCCTGTCCGTAGAGTCCTAGTGTGACTTGTTTTGTGATACCTCTGCGATAGAAGATTAAGCTTGATGGCTTGGAAGTGTCGTAGAAACGTTGACGGCTGATGGTAGAGCCTGGGTATCCGATGGTTGCGAAGTATTGATTGAATCCTTTTTTTAAGAGTTTTTCGTCGATGATGTGTGTATAGGAGTGAACCTCGCGTCTTCCAAATGAGTCGGTAATGGTGAGTTCAATTTCATTTTGTCCGCTATCGAGATTGAAGTCGACGAGTTGGTGGTTACCTCTTTTTAGCTGTAGTGTGGAGAGAAGTTGTCCGTTGGAGTGAACTTCGACTTTTGAGTCGGATTCTAGATGCAGCTGGATTTTTCCTGCGGGGTGAGTGATTGTTTTGGGGCGGAGAGAGAAATTTTTTGCGATGCCGATGCCACCGATAAGTGTGGAGGTTTGATAGCCCATGTTATCACTTTCAACATCTCCGATCGTTACGCGAATCATTTTTTCTGGTAGGTCGCGAATAAGGCGAAAGTTACCTGGGCTCCAGTGGTTAGATTCACTCTCAGAATAAAAAGCTTTTCCTTCGAAGACCCATTTTTTCAGACGGCTTGCAGTTTCTAGATCGAGTTTTAGGGGACCTCTGCCATCGTCTGTTAGGGATTCGGCAAGACCTGCGTTCAGATAGGCGGAAAAGTTCTCGGGTGGAATGGTGGTGCCTTGCATTGAAAGGGGGTTTGCAGAGGAGAGAATGTGGTGGATGCTATCTTTTTTGAAAGGTGTTGGGATGTTGAATAGGATAGTTTGGAGGTAGGGGTCGTATTCGACTTTGATTCCGAATTGGTTAAGAGGCTCTGGGGTAAAGAAGCGTTCGTTAGGATAGAGCGCCTGTAGCTCTTGGAATTTTTCGGGAAGTAGGAGTGATTCTAATTGTGGGAGAAGGTTTTTGGAGTCAAATTTTTCGAGCTTTCCTTTTTCTGAGATGAAGACGAGGCTCTCTCCCATCGGTTCGTTGTTGATGGAAAAGGGGATGGAAATTTCGATGCGCTTAGACTGCTTGCGTCCTTTAAAGAGTTCAGTATAGAGCTCTTCGATATTGTCTTCGGAGTGTACTACAGGGTGTAGTAGTAGAAAAAAAAAGAGAAATAGCAGTATCACTGCTTGCCTAGAAAGTCGAAGGTCACGAGTAGAGAGTCTTGGGGGTTATCTTTTGACCATGGAAAGGTGTAGCGACGTTTATGTTTTGCAAGGATGTTGACGCCGCCTTTGAATTCGTTAACATCAAGGGTTACATCTTTGCTGTTTTCTTCTTTTGATGTGATGTTTACGGATAGGTCGCGCATGAGTTGATGTTTTGAGCCGTTGTTGTTGAAAATGATTTCGAGGAGTTGTTCTCCGTCCTCACCTTCGATCACTTGAGTCGATTCAATTTTGATATCGGGTTTGACACCTTTGGGAACAACGTAGATGGCTGCAGCGTAGTTATATAGGAATTCAATAGCGTTTTCATCGCCTTCTTCTTGCTGTTCATCTGGTTTTTTTAAGTTGATAGGAAGTTGTCTGCAGATGAGGCGAAAGGAGAGTTCTTCTCTGAGATCGCTGTCTCCGAGCCATTGAACACGTAGTAGCTGCTTTCTTCCTGGCGGAAGGATGATTTGTGATGGGTAGACTAAGAATAGTTCTTCAGCCTCTTCTTCGCTGTTATTTTCACTACCTTCGATATCCATGTATCGCTTGGTAACGAAGCATTCAAGTGCAATGGGATCTTTTCCAGGGTTAAAGAGATGGAAGAGTTTGGTTGTGTGGATGCCTGTTGGTGTAAACTCCTGAACAATAGGAGTAAAAGTATACATGCTGTATGCAAGGTTTGTAAAAAGGCAAAAGAGAACGAGTAGAGAGCGGATCACAAAAAATTCCTATCTATTTTTTTAGTCACAATATAGCAGCGGTGGAGTTCTAGGTAAATAGAGATTATGGGGGTCTGGAAGTTTTTCAAACATTTTTAACGCAAAAGACGCAAAAAAATGCTTAAGTTTTGAAACTCTCAATTTTAATATTTTTAATTGAGGGTTTTAAAAATTAAGCATTTCCTTTGCGCCTCTGCGTCTTTGCGTTAAAAGAGTTTGAGAATTCTCAATCTTTAACGACTAACGGTTAACGTTATTGAGCGGCGAGGGTAACGCTGATTGCAGCGGTCCAGGCTCCACCAACGGCTGTGGCACTACCGGCGGTGTTGACGCTGATGACGTCTCCGTTTCCTGCAGTACCATCGTTTTGGTCGTTAATGGTGAATATGAGCGTGCTTCCGGAGGTTGTTCCAGCTTGTGCGGTTCCGCCTTTTGGGGCGAGTTTTGCGACGATTGCGATGTTGGAGGCGCCGGGAGCTGTACTGGAAAAGAAAAGGTTGTCTAATGTTATTTTGTAATAGTTATTGGATGTAACCTTTAGTTTTGCAACATCTTGGTAGGTGGTGCTCCCTGAGTTCAATTTGCGAGCGCAATTTTTGTATAAGATTCGTTAAAGAAAAAACGCCATGATGCCGACACTTTATTTGACAAAAAAAAGATAGAGGCATCATGGCTTATTCAAGACTCACTCTTAAAGAAAGAGAAATAAT
>JBDQID010000348.1:0-2772 GCA_040264515.1 Chlamydiales bacterium | reverse complement strand
GTTATTATTATCCCGTCCCAGCACTGAAGTGCTGGACTAAAGAGAGAAACGACGACTACCGTGGTCTAAATATATGGAGAATGATTTTATGACAGAGTCTGAAAAGTTAGAGCAGTTTCAATCTTGTTTAGAGAAACAAGACAAGATCAAAAAAAAGTTCGTAGACTGTTCCGACGCAGAGAGCTGTTATTTTAAGATTATGGAACTTGGCAAAGAGCAACCAAGTATTGAAGAGCAATATAAAAGTGAAGAGAATCGAGTCAAGGGCTGCCAGAGTCAGATGTACCTACATAGTCGCCTTGACGACGGAAAAATTTTCTTTGAAACAGAAGCTGACGCTCTGATTTCTGCAGGCCTTGGAGTTTTACTTGCTGAGGTTTACAGCGGAGAGAGCCCAGAAGCTGTACTCAAGTGCGCTCCCCTCTTTCTCGAAGAGCTGCAAATCAACGCATCACTTAGCCCAAGTCGCGCCAACGGTCTTGCAAGCTTACATCTGAAAATGAAACAAGATGCACTAAAGGCTCTTCTTTCAGCATAGTTGCTACATCAAAAAAATACAGAGTGACCCATTCTTTATTTGTTGTCTTTTGAAGTTTTTTTGTGCATAAGATACGTCTTGATTTAAATACAAAATTTTAGATTTCAAGCCACCTCTTAACAAAGGAAGAATCATGTCAGCCCTACTTACCAGTGTTCAAGAAAGTAAAACTCCTACACCCGAAATACCATTGCCTGCAACTCCATCTGGGGCAATTGTAGAGAGCAGCTCTTTAACGAAAAAAGTTTACAATACGATTACCTTTGTTGGTACACAACACGCTTTTTGCAATAACGCAGAAGGATCGATTGCTACAAGGCCCTATTCAGCAGAGTGTACGGCTCAAACAATGAGTGTTCCCGAACAATTAGATGCTGGTGCTCACCTTTTGGGAATTGAAATTCATCGCCACCCCTACCTAAAAGAGGTGATTATTTCCAATGGAGAGCCTGTGAACTGGCTCAAGAACGGCCACACCTCACTCTCTAGAGCTTTTACACAAATAAAATCTTGGGTTGATGCTAACCCTGAAACTGTGATTACTCTTTCCTTAGAGATTAAAGATAAATTCCCTGGCCGTTGGGACATGCGTGATTTAATCCGAGAAAAATTAACCAAAAGCGGACTGGGGGAAAAGATATTCTCTGATAACTCTCAGCGTCAACCAGGTGACAAATGGCCGTCTCAGCAAGAGCTTATCGATGCGGGAAGAACCGTAATGATCTTTGGATTTCAGAATGAGGGTGCGTATAGTGCAACCATTCCAGCCAACAACCCAACTGCAACAGCTGAAGAGCTTGGAATTGAGTTTAAACAAGGTGAATACCCATTTAGCTTGAAAGTAGAGTCCGATATTCCCGCAGAAGCTTTAACCGCAATTGCAGGTGAGATAAGACCAAACTTAGAAGCGCAATCCCAAAGAATCAACTCTGTACTGATTAAGTCGTTTGACCCAACCAACGAGGCTCTTTTAGAAGCTGTCCGTAACGCAAGTAGTGCACCCATTCCGGTTCAAACTTGGGGGGCATGGGCTGGAAGCTGGCTTGGGCTTTAATAAAAGGTCCCCTTACAACAAAAGTAGTATAAATCATTATAATTTTAATTTATTTATATTGAGTGATTTATACTCATAGTTTTTAGACCTGTACGATTAATGACAAAGGTACAGGTCTAAAAACTATAGAGATAAGTCATTCAATACAAAACATCAAACTGCAATAACACATATGCATTACTAACCACAGGTTCCCTTTAGTCATCCGAGGCTTTGATCAATAGTCCTACGGACTCGCTCAAACAGATCCACCCTCTTAAGAGGCGTGACAACTCCCCTATGTTTTTGTATTGAATTTTAACACTATCTAATGCATAAAATGCGCCTTAAACTTAAAATCTCAATTTCGAGTTCAAACACTTCGTATAAAGGAATAACATGCCAGTTATAAGCTCAACTATTATCCACCCCCAAGCAACTACAGACGCAATTGCCATGCAAGAAGCGTCTTACAATCGCCTGGAGAAAAAAATACAAAAGCTCCTGTGCCATATCGATTATTTACGTGGATCTCTAGCTAGTAGAAGAACTCACGGCGGTAAAAGATTCAGAGCCAAAAAAATTCAAACAAACAACCATATAGAACGTGCTCTCCAGAGGCTCTCAGTTTTACAACAAAAAAAAACCGTACAATATCTATTAATATCACCACCCTCTTCAATCCTCAGCTGTTCTGATTCTGATTCCGAATGCGGCTCTAACCACGAGAGTCACAGCTCTTTTGAAGAAGTCGGCAATGAGTCAAAGGCACCGAATATTGCATTAGCAACAGACGATGAAAGTCAAAATTCAACTCAGAAAGCTACAGGCTGGTTTAACTGGTTCGGTTACTAGTACAGTGTCAAGATTGAATTTACGGATAAGCTCATCGATACGTACAACCCTGGGCTGCTGCAATTTCAGGCCTTCAGCCTGCGAAATCTTAAATTTCCTATACCCAGGGCGTTGCCCTGGGCTATTGCACTTTCAGACCGTTGGTCTGATCTTAAATAACGTCAGCTCGACTCTTAATTCCGCCCTGTCTACTGGTTTATAGAAATAGTTTTTAGACCACGGTAGTGGTCGTTTCTCTCTTTAGCCCAGCACTTTAGTGCTGGGACGGGATAATAAGAATAGTGTGCCGCGGCAGCGGTACTTCTCTTCTTTTTTAACTTTGAGATCCTGAGAGATGCCACTACCG
>JBDQID010000347.1:0-2790 GCA_040264515.1 Chlamydiales bacterium | reverse complement strand
ACTCTTTACCTTATAAAGAAGTTGATATGAAGAAGATTTTACCAAGAGAGGCTGCTTTTTTCTCGCTTCTCAACAACGAAAAACAGCAAACATATATCAAAGAGACCCTAAATCGCTGGAAAATCAGTGCAGCTCCCTCAAATAAGGATTTTGCTCTCGCACAAGAAATCGCCTACGGTACAGAGCGCTTAAAACTCACCCTTGATCACTACGCACTACAGTTATCAGACCAAAACAAGCTCAAACTTAAAAGCAAAGAACGCATAGTTCTCCGCTTAGCACTCTATCAACTCCTCTTTATGGATCGCTTGCCTAATTACGCCGTTGTAAATGAGTCGGTCTTACTGGCTAAAAAGCAGTGCCATGTTCGCTTCGCTCGCTTTTTAAACGCTCTTTTGCGCGCTTTACCCAACAAAGAGCTACTACTCTCAAAAGATTGGTCTCTTCGCTACTCCTACCCCCCTCACTTTATAACTTCTCTAAGAGAGCAGTATAGCTCTGAGCAGAGTGAAGAAATCCTTCAAGTTGGCAACATCCCACCGAAAACGACGGTGCGTATTAGAAATAACGCCTCTCTTACAAGTAGTGCCTCTGCATTTTCAGTCTCTTCGTTTCTCTTTACACGCTTAGAAAACTCTACAGAGCTACAAGCTCTTACGAACTCTCCTGATTACTACATTCAAAATCCAACGCCAGCGGCCTTAATTGCTAATTTGGCCGAAGAGATCCCCACACCTAAAAAAGTACTCGACCTTTGTGCCTCACCCGGAGGAAAAAGCTTGGCAATTCACGATCTATTTGTGGATGCTAAAATTACCGCAAATGATATCTCTGAGCCAAAGTTGGACCGACTAAGAGAAAACTTTTTGAAATACAGCGTTGATGTTCAAACGGAGATGCAAAGGGGAGAAGAATTTAACTCTTCAGATCGCTTCGATCTTATTATTGTAGACGCTCCGTGCAGCAATAGTGGTGTCTTTAATAAGCGTCCCGAAGCACGTTGGCGCCTCTCGGAAGACGCTCTTTGTGCTCTAGAAAAGAGCCAGCTAGCACTTCTTAGACACGCTGTAACACTGCTTGCGCCAGAAGGCGAGATCTGGTTTATGACGTGCAGTATTCTCGATAGTGAAAACGAGGCTGTTATCAATAAGTTGTGCTCAGAACTTCCCTTAGAAGTGCGAAAGTCGATGACTATATTACCATCTGCTGACGGATGGGACGGTGGTTACGCCTGCGCTCTTCGCATAAAAAAAGAGAGACCTTAAAAGTTTAGGTCTCTCTTATCTGGTTTTTTTCAGATCTTTATGCGGTGGTTACCTTTTTTTTCTTGGAAAGGTTGGTTTGCATTAGCTCTCTGATTAAAACACGATCTTTGTGTTGGTAGTCAAATCCAAGCTCACATAAAACTTCGTCCATTCTTAAAAGAGTGAGCTCTGCTGATTTCCACATGGACTCGGTCCAATGTTTCTCTGAGAAGTTCATTCTTTCGTGAGCTTTTAAATAAATTTTCTCCAATACATTTAATTCGGATTGAAGAGAATTCTTAATGGCATTTGCAATGCTGTCATCTTGTTCTAGGTTCTGAATATCTTTGAGTAAAATTGACAGGCGGCTCCAGTAGACAGTAACGTTTTTTAACCTAGAAGGTATCTCTTCAAAGGTTTGTGACTCCTCCAAATATTTTAGCATTTCTAAATACTTTGGTACGAGAAGCTCAACTTCATCAATTGCGGACTCGTAGTCAAAGCTATCTTTTTGATTAAATGAGAAAATGGTGGCCATACTTATTATACCTATTTGTATTGAGCATGGCAGCCCTTGCCTCGGTGTCCCGCAGTGGTATCGGAAGAAAGAAAGAAGAAAAAAGTATACTTTCTCTTTAAGTGATTAAGAAAAAGGAGTAAAAGTTACAAAAACAGAGGCGAAAAAATGAAAAGAGTGAAAGTTGATAAAATCGAGAAGCTACAATCAGAACTCCTTTTGCAATTTCCAAAACTGAAACACGGCACTTTGTTACGACTTGGAGGCAATTCAGAAGGCCCTTTTGCAAATCTGAACCTTGCATACGATGTTGGTGATAATAAAGAATCTGTAGATCAAAATATTTCAACTGTTAAGCAAGTTTTCTCACTTACAAAGCTTATTTGGGCTAAGCAGTGCCACGGCGTGCATGTGGAAGCGCTCGATGAGAGTAGCGGTGAAGAAATTATCGATTGCGACGCCTTTATTACAAATAGTGCAAATGTTGCGTGTATGATCAAGCACGCAGACTGCCAAGCGGCTGTTTTTTACGACCCTATTCATCACGCAGTGGCAAACGTGCATGCGGGATGGAGGGGTAGCGTACAGAATATTTATAAAGCGACACTCGATGCAATGAAGAGGGCGTACGGATCGAAGGTAGAGGAGCTTCATGTTTATATCTCACCGAGTCTTGGCCCCACAGTTGCTGAATTTCGTAATTATAAAGAAGAGCTTCCAGAGCCTTTTTGGGAATTTAAAGATCGGAGCCACTACTTTAATTTTTGGGAAATAAGTCGCATGCAGCTTACAAAAGCAGGGGTACTATCGCATCACATCGATATCGCCGAGCTCTGTACATACTCAAATGCAGATGATTTTTTCTCTTTTCGCCGTGATAAACTCACCGGAAGGCATGCGACCCTCGTTCATCTTCAATAACTAAGACCACGGTAGTGGTGGTGTGAAGTGTGTAAGACGCCCAATTTTTTTTGGGTAAAATTTAAAATAAAAATTAGAGAGAGGTTGGGCCGGTAATGTTTGCATATT
>JBDQID010000346.1:0-2793 GCA_040264515.1 Chlamydiales bacterium | reverse complement strand
TCTTTCTACAACTCGAACACGCTTTTCGCGTTCCTTCAACCTCTTTCGAAAAACAAAAAGAGCACCGTTCATCTGCTGGAATAAATTCAAGCAGCTCACTGCAGCCCTGGCAAAAAAGCTTTCCTTCTTCCGATACTCCCTCACAATGAATACAAAATGGCGGAAATAACAAGTCTAAAGCTGTATTGTAAACTCTTCTCGAAGCTGTTTGAAAACTCTCAAGCTTCAAATTTAGAGACCCTTGCTCTTTTTTTGCATCTTCTGAGAGACCTGTGGAGAGAGTTCCTCTGGGACTTTTATAGAAGGTCCACTCTCTTCTAGATCAGGAACTCTTTCAACAATCTGTTTTTGCAAAGTATAAGAGGGGTCATTCAATGTTCCTTTAATGGAAATTGTAAAGAGCTCTGCTATCTTAAATATAAGGTTGTACTGCTTCATTTTAATCTTAATATTCAGATTACCCTCTAAATCCATAAATGAATCACCAGCGGCCTTGGAAAGATAAAACTTTGAGCGTCGTCCTTCGCTAAAAACATCTCTGAACTGAGTCAGATGAATCTTATCTCCGGCTAACTTATAATCAATCTTTCCCATTACAGGACTCAATAAATTCAAATCTAAACCAATTCTAGAAATCAAATCATTTGGAATTGCAAACAATATATTAAAAATATTTTTTCTCATCGGATTATGAAATTCAAGGTGTCCAGAACCTCTATAACTTAGCTCATCTCTGAAATAACCTGAAAGATCCCTAAAATCCACTTCCTTTACGACTAAAGATTTTGATGATGAACGCTTCTTCTTCGTAGGGCGCAACAGAGCAAGTTTTACATCCTGAGCTCTAACATAAGGAATCTCAAAATGCCATCCTTTCTTATCATCTCTTTTGAATTCAGCCCTATCCGATGCTAATTCTAAAGCTTCATCGCTCACCTTTAACTTATTTACCAAAAGTAAATCGTCCGCATATTCGACAGCTGCAGAAAGTGTTTGATACTGATGATCAAAAAACTCAAAATCCTGTCCCATAAGGATCCCTTTGAAAGAATGAATATCAAAATTCAAAGAATTCAACAAAAGATCTCCATAAAGAAGGTACCCTTTACCAAGGTTATACTTCGCAATCTGCTTTTGAAGCTGCAAAGGAAATAGCGGCATAGACTCTCTTAAATTAAGATGGATCTGCCCAGAAAGCGCCATATGCTTACTCTTTAATTTCTCATTGTGACGCACATTGACTTCAAGACCTGAAAAGTTACCCTCAGCCTTAGAAATGATCATCCCTTTTTCTGGGCTGTTTTCCCAAAAAACAACTAAAGGATCCGAATTTTCTCCAACCGTGATCGTTCCACTATTAAAATATTGAGGATTAGAGCTGCCACTAAGCTTATAATAATTACCTCCATAAAGGTAACGCGTAGCAAAATTCAGTTCATTCAAAGTATAGGAAAGAGAGAAATCTTTTATATTATGCTCAACTCCCCCAAATGTATACATCCCATCTTTAAGAGTCAGTGTACTCGTAAGATTAGACGGAGATACATACAGGTTTAATCGGCCTTCAAAAAGCGTATCATACTCCGTCCGTTTTAAAATCGGATGTAAAAGCTCGTCTGGTTTTTCAAAAAGAAAACCTTCACTTAGAGTCGTAATATTTTGAAAATGCTCCGGAGTCAATGAAAAATCTAAATTCTCAAGGCGCCACTCGTCCGTTTGAAATTTATAATGAAGCTTATCTAACTTAAGAAAGGCTGGACTATTTGAGAGGGTTGCCTGATTTATCGCCAAATCAATACCATTTGCCGTAAAGCCTTCCACGGATGAGTATTGACACGCTATATGATCATCATTTTCAAACTGAATTCCCTTAAGCTCTAAACTCTTAAAAGAAGAGTGTAGATCTGTTTTTAGTAACCAGCGGTTTAAATGATTCGAATAAAAAGCTTGTAGATCCCCTTTTGCACTCACTTGTCCCTTCGGATGCCAGAAAGTCATAAACTGCTTGAGCCTAGAAAAATCATCTAAGTACTCCAAATTACTCTCAAACATCGTTAACTTAGCATCTAAACGACTATCTTTATCGAAGAATTTCCCTTCTAAATCAAAAACAAACGCTTTTCCAAAGCGCGCCCCCAGATAATTAATGTCCCATTGACCTTCAGATCTTTGAAGCTCTGTATTTAAAGAAAGCTCGTCGAGCTGAAACTGATCAATAACCCAACTATCACCCTTTCGATTACCACTAAGAAGAAACGTCTCTACACTGTCCTGGTCAATAATAAGATCTTTACCCATTGCCGAAAAATGATACGTTTGATCATCTGTATTGCGATACACCTTACATGCTATCTCACCATAGAGCTTATAATCTTTATAATCGCTAAAATACGCCGAGCTAAAGGGAAGCAGATTTGCATCTCCAAGCCTTAACAAATCGTTGTAAAGTGTGCTTAAGCGAATAGCAGGGTCTGCACTAAATGCCAAAACATCTCTACCATTTTGCAAAAGTAGCTCTGTAATATTCGGACGTATCTGTCCTATGCGGCATAACTTATTATCAAAACTAAAATTCAATACTCTCTCTGAGGGATGCTCTGGGTCGTGCTGTGCTTTGCCCACAAGGCGAACAACTTCTTCTTTTTCCTCACTAAGAGCTACATCAAAATCAAGATAGTAGTCTGGAAAATTAGACAATTGAATTGCAGGGCTAGAAAAAGAATAACTTTTTTCCGCTCTGAAATCCCCAAGAATATCTTTAAACTCTAAGGCATTTTTCGAAAAATCATAGCT
>JBDQID010000345.1:0-2798 GCA_040264515.1 Chlamydiales bacterium | reverse complement strand
TCTCAAGCGTCGCCTCCTTAGAGCGCTCTGCAAGGTTTTTCACCTCTTGTGCAACCACGGCAAATCCTTTTCCATGCTCATCAGCTTTTGCAGCTTCAATAGAAGCGTTAACAGCAAGAAGATTCGACTGTTCTGAAAACTCACTTACAGTACCAACGATCTCATCAATTTCCTGAGTTTTATCATTTAGTTTCAAAATACTACCGCTGATTGTTTCCATTTGCGACTTAATTTCATTAATACTCTCTGTCGTATCTTTAACTGACGCCTCTCCCTGCTTGGAAATTTTAACAGCCTCTTGTGAGACCTGCTCGACATAGCCTGTTTTCGATTTCGAAAATGTAAATGTCTCTTTTAAGTGATTTACAGCCTCCGTTGTCTCATTAACATTCGTAGCAATACTTGTCGTACTCTTCGATATCTCTTCTACTATCGAAATGGATTGAGTAGAAACTTCTCCTAGCACCTCTACAATTTTTTTTATCTCACTTGTAAGAGAAAATAAATCTCCTGACATCACAGAGAGGCTCTTTGCAAGCTGTCCCATCTCATCCGTTCTATCTGTATGCGGAACTTTTATATTCAACTCTTTATTAGACACCTTGTTAACAACTTCTAAGAGATCAACCAAAGGATTATAAGTTAACTTATAAATAGCTAACGAGAAGAGTGATGAGGCTCCTATAACAAGAAGTGCTACTGCAATAAATGAATACTGTTGCAGCTCTGCCTCCCAAATTTCTTCCTTGTGACGATGTTGAATTCTCTTTAACTGCTCTCTATTCAAATGTATTGTATCATTAATAAAAGCTGTTGTGCTTGCCCACCAAGCATCTTCTTCCAGAAAAAGGGGCTCTCCTACCTTTACCGAAAGTAAAGAGCCAAACATTCTGTTACTCTCTCTAGAAGAGACCCCATTTAGAATTTTATCCCAAGCGTTCCGGTCAGCTTCCGTTCCATAAAACAAGAAATCTTTTAAAAAACTTTCCTTTCTTCCCTTGATCTCCAAAAGAAGCTTTTTCTGCTTATCTGTTATCTTTTTCGAAGCAATAATAGCTGCACCAACTCCTCTTTCTAATCCAAATGTCTCAATAACTTCGAATAAAGCAACATATGCAATCAAGTGCGACATATCCGTGATATTTGAAGCCAATTTCGTATCCTCTTTAATATAAAAAATACAGTCTTGGATCAATCGAGTATAAAACCTCTCCGCCTCTTCAGCTGACACTTCTCTTTGCATCACCTTCTGCTGAAAAAAATCTCTCTGGCGCAATGTTGCTAAGATACGATTGAATAAATGCTTATGCTCCGCAGTCAATGTGCTGTTTTCAATTTTTAAAACTGCCGGGATTCCTTTAGTTGTCTCAGATTCTGCTAATTCTAGCCTATCTTTACCGTGATCACCTGTAGACTGCAAGAATCCAAGCGTTAGCCCACGCTCCTTTTGAAGGTTTGTGATTAGAAGAGAGATATCTGTTATTGGATCAAGCGCTTGCCTTGACTTATTCAACTTCTTTAGAACCTTTGATTTGTCGTGATATTCCATAGAAAAAAAATACACCATTCCCATGATAGGGATGAGTACTATAAGAAGAAGTTTATAACGAAAACTGAGGTTCTTTAAATGAGACATTGAATATTTCCTTTCAGTCTATAGTTTTTCTGTTATTACATTTCTCCAAAGATATCGGCATCTCTGCAGTGTTACTAAAGCCTTTTTTTCTCTATAATTCAAAAAAAATCAACCTGTCTAGAGCCCTTTTTTTAAGTGCCCATCGCATACATTTTCCTTTCGTTTTGCCGCACAGGTGCACTCAACTAACGTGCTAAGCAGTTCTAAATCGACGCGCGTTATCCCAACCGTTCATAAGATAGGGTCATCATATTGTAATGCGATCGCGGAGTCTCTCTTCCTCTTTAACTCTGAGATGTTAAAAGATCGCACTACCGTGCTATTTCTTTTTCTATCTTTCCATGCCCTGAAATACTGGAATAAAAAGAGACAACAACTACCGTTATCTAAAAACCGTATAAAATCATCGGTCTATTGGAAGGCTACTTCTTCTTTATGATATCGAGCAACTTGTGTGGAATCTCATGAATCGGCAAAATATAATTTGTTCCATCCATTTCAATAGCTTTTTTCGCCATACCAAAGACAACTGAAGTTCCCTTATCTTGTACTAAAGTCACTCCTCCAATCGCTTTGAGTGCAGCCAACTCTTTAGAGCCATCATCCCCCATTCCCGAAAGGAGGATTCCAATAGCGTTCTTCCTACACTTATTAACTACGGAGCTAATAAAAGTACCAATCGAAGGTACAAAAGAGTCTTTAGGAGTTTTTTTCTCAAAACTGATACTACGAGGGCTATTCATAACGATATGCCCATCACAAAGAGGCACATATACGTTTCCTGGCTTAAGCTCCATTGCCAACTCACACCCCTGAACATTTAAAGAAGAGTGACCATTTAACCATGAAATAAACGTAGGAACAAAAGAGAGGGGGATATGCTGTACAACAACAATCGGAACGGGGAAATCTTCTGGGAGATTGTCTATAATTTCTTTAACAGCAAAAGTCCCACCAGCTGACGCTCCAATCGCAATCACATTGAATCTCTTTTTAAAACCTTGAAAACCATCATTACCGGCGCTGAAAAATTACGCCCTGATCTGGCACACGCCTTTGAAGAAAAATTCAATACACTGCCGCTCGAGGGATATGGTTGCACAGAACTTTCACCGGTCGCCCTGCTAAATCTTAAAAACAGCTGCCGTGAAGGCAGCGCCGG
>JBDQID010000344.1:0-2808 GCA_040264515.1 Chlamydiales bacterium | reverse complement strand
TTGTCGTGTTTTGGATTCCAAAATTGATCGTCGATGCCGTTTAAAATCCCGATGAATTTGTCTTGGTGTGCGACAAGAGAGTCTTCGAGATGTCTTCCGCCAAGAGCTGTTTGCACTTCTAGAGCGTAGTTTCTAGAGACGGTATTGATGAAGTCGGAGTAGACAATTGCGCCTTTCATGAGGTTGGCATCGCTTGCTCGAACGTTGACTTGCAATGCAGATGGGCGCATATATTTTTCTTGATTTAGGCCGATCTTTTCAAGCTCTTCTGGAAGGCACCACCCTTGATGTTCGATGTTGTGAATGGTAAAGACAAGAGTTGTGTTTTCAAGTCCTTTCATTTTGAACTCTTCATGATAAAGAGGGGCTGTGGCTGCTGCTTGCCAGTCGTGTAAATGAATAACGTCAGGGAGTTTCGAGCGTTTTGAGATGAATTGTAGAGCTGCACGACAGAAAAAGGTGAAGCGTTCGATATCGTCGTTACAGCCGTAAAAGGTGCCTCTTTGGAAGTGGCGATTTGGGTGGTTTGTATCGATGAAAAAGGTGGGAATGCCTTCAACTTCACCACAGCAAGCGGTACTGTCTGTATGGGCGTGATAATTTTTGATGGATCTGTCGTCTAGGCAGTCGTAATTCGGGATAAAAACTTCAACTTGATGTTCTCGACGTAGTAACTCACGAGAAAGACCTAGAATAACATCGCCTAATCCTCCGACTTTCGCGCATGGGGCTAGTTCTGAAGCGATGTGCACAATATGCATGATTTGGTCCTTTTATAACTTTTGCAGGCTATACCAAACCATAAAGAGCTGTTTTCATCAAGGTTATTCTTCTTCTTCGGGGAGCTGGGACTTTGCGGGGGGTAAGCCCATTCCAACTTGTCCTCCTCCCCCGCTTGGGGCTGGAGGTGGAAGTGGGGCTGGAGGTGGAGGTGCATCAGTTCTTTCTTTTGTCTTTTTTCTAGCAGCTTCTTCTTCTCGTAGTTTTTGAGCCCGAGCTTCAGCTTGAGCTTGAGGGGTTAGCGCGCCGGATCCGAACATGCCTCCTTTTGAGGGTGGAGGAGAAGTATCACCTTCTACTTGGATATTGCTTTTCTCTTTATCAGCTTCGGCATGGAGACTATCTTGGTCTGTTGTGGTTTCTTGTAATTTAGCTTCATCTTCATCTTCAGGTTTGTTTGGATCGGGGAAGTCCATCATCGCAAAAGCGCCGGCGAGTTCGATGATGATTTTTCTGTGGGATTTTTTCTCGCTTCCACTCTCTTCTAGAGCGCCTTTGGGAAGACTTTTCCCTTTAGTGAAGAAGTAGGCGCTTTTTCGGAAGAGGTTTTTTAGTGGAGATGCAATGTTTAAATAGGCGATGGTACGATTTTTAAACCAGCGTGCTGTTCGAGCGGTGTTACTTTGTGATTTTGCTTCGAGTCGTATTTTTCCATCATCACCGACTACAAATTGTACCTTTGCTCGATCTCTTTTTCTTGTTTTATCGAATTCTTTAAGAAATGTTTGCCCAAAGAAGTCACGGTCACCCGGGCTTTTTACTTCGGGTTTTTTTATGCTCCATGATTTGCTATCGGAGTCATAGTCGAATTGAACTTCTCCGTTTCCTAGTTCATTTTGGTATTCTGCCTCGTCTTCGCATTGCGCGGCTGTGGTAAAGGTGGCGAGTACCATGGCAATCCCGAGTTGAGAAGACATCTGTTTTGCGCATCCGCGGTCTTCTTCGCTAATGGTATCGGCGTTAATTGTTGCTTCTATGTATTTAGGTTTTTTACAGACGGTACCATCTTTAAATTTGACGTTAATTTTATAAACCCAATATGGGTCTTGTCTTACTACTTCTCCTTTTTTGTTTTTTACGTCTTTTAGCTTGTATTTAGCTCTGACATTACAGAGGTTGCTTCCAGTTGTTGGAAACTTAGACATGGTTGTGCTTAGATCAACCATATAGTAGCCTTCACTATCGGGATTACCTTCTGGGGCAGAATCTACCATATTTATGGGATCGGACGTTTTCACGTCGTCGCGACTTTGTATGTTTAGGGGGGTTGGGGTGAATCCAGGAGGAATAGGGTTTCCTCCCATTGGGCCCATAGTCATAATTATTACCTTATAATTAGATTGGTTCTTACTAAAAGTATATCAATTTTTATTTTAACTTTCAAATTATAACTATACATCATGTTTATTAAAGTTAGTTAAAGTTTATTTTAAGAAAAAAAAGTGATTTTTGCGGTTGCCAAAAAATCCGGGAAATTGATAGAGTTTGTCCTTCACAACGATCGTAGAGATCTGATGGGGTATAGCCAAGCGGTAAGGCAGCGGTTTTTGGTATCGCCATGCGGAGGTTCGAATCCTCCTACCCCAACTTTCTTCATAGGAACCTCTCTAATTACAGGGGGCCTCTTTTGGAAACAGAGGGAAGTTTTAAAATATTCTCAGGGTCTTCACACCCGATTTTTGCAGAACAAGTTGCAGATTATTTAAGTAGTACACTCGGAAAAGTTTCACTTTCTCAGTTTCCCGATGGGGAGATTAACGTTCAGATTTGCGAAAACGTACGCGGTCGCGATGTTTTTGTTATTCAGTCTGTTGTGGGAGACCCTAATTTTTATCTGATGGAACTTTTGATCATGGTTGACGCTTTAAAGCGGGCGTCGGTTAAGAGTGTGACTGCGGTGATTCCTTATTTTGGTTATTGTCGACAAGATAGAAAAGATAAGCCTCGCGTGCCGATTACGGCAAAGCTTGTGGCGAATCTGCTTCAAGCGTCTGGGGCCACAGCTGCTATGGTGATGGATTTGCATAC
>JBDQID010000343.1:0-2808 GCA_040264515.1 Chlamydiales bacterium | reverse complement strand
TAAAGAAGCTTTATCTCTCCTAAATGCAAAAGATCGATCAGTGGGCCGACTTCGTGCGGCAGCAAGCTCGAATTCCAGTACGCAGCCGGGATTCTTCTTTTTTGCAAAGCGTCGACCTGGTCTTTCATCAAGGAGATCAAAGGTGATATAACAATAGCAACTCCGTGATGCGCAACAGCTGGGATTTGGTAACAAAGGGATTTACCACCACCAGTTGGCATAATTACAACGCAATCTTTGCCTTGCATCACTGTGGTGATCGCCTCTTTTTGTTGTGGGCGGAACGCATCATAACCAAAAAATTTCTTCAGGAGCTGTTCTGGCATCTAAATCTCTAATAAAGTGTAATAAACGAAGAGTATACTTGTTTCGATTTGTCGAAGCAAGCACCTATATTTCTTGTAGTAGATAACGAATTATGTTAAAATTCTTCGATTATGAAGCCATTGCCCTTAGAAATCAAAAATCTTACCAAATGCTACGGCACATTTTGTGCTGTAAGAGATGTCAGCTTTAGTGTCAAAGAGGGCGAAATCTTCGGCCTCCTTGGTCCTAATGGTGCTGGAAAAACTTCTATTATCTCCACAATTACCACAATAGAAGATCCTACTGACGGCGTTGTTTCCGTCTTCGGTCACGATGTTACGAAAGAACCAAAAAAAGCAAAGCCTCTCTTAGGTTGCGTGCCCCAGGAGCTGGTTCACCACGGCTTTTTTACCGTAGAAGAAATCCTTGAAATTTACTCTGGTTTTTACGGAATGCTACGTAACAAAGAGCAAATCGAGAGTCTTATCTCCCGTCTTGCACTCGATGAACACCGCCACAAAAAAATCAAAGAGCTCAGCGGCGGTCTTAAGCGACGCCTTCTCATTGCAAAAGCGCTTCTGCACAAGCCGCGTCTCCTTCTCCTCGACGAGCCAACAGCGGGTGTTGATGTAGAGCTCAGAACTATGCTTTGGAATTTCACACGCGAGCTGCGCGACCAAGGAACCTCTATTTTGCTTACCACGCACTATTTGGAAGAGGCCGAAGAACTTTGCGATCGCGTGGGCATCATCGACAAAGGAAAGCTCAAAATGTGTGGTCCCACAAAAGAACTTATTCACAAAATGACAGAACGACAGGTGATCATTTCTTTAAAAGAGCCTATTCCAGAACTTGCCAACAACAAGGTCAACATTCAAACGGACGATCAGCTTATCTGTCAAATCCCGACATCGGATAACATCGGCGCTCTAATGGCAGAGCTTGCACTCGATCTGAACAACATCCAAGATTTGAAAATTCGCGAAGGTAATCTCGAAGACGCCTTCCAAAAAGTTTTGGGGAGCAGCCATGAACTCTGATCTCACATTTTCTCCGTTCTTAGCGCTTTTTTTCAGGGAGGTCCGTCGCTTTATGCGTGTGATTTTCCAAACTCTTGCTACACCACTGATCAATACAACGCTCTATCTGCTTATTTTTGGAGTCAGTATCGGGCGTCAGATTAGCAATATTCACGACTACCCATATCTCGCATTTCTGATCCCAGGCTTAGTGATGATGGGGACACTGCGTAACGCTTTTGACAATGCGACGGGATCCATCGTTACAGCGAAATTTTGCGGTGAGCTTGAAGATCTTCGTATAGTACCTTTAAGTCCCTTGCAAATTGCGTGGGCCAACGGCTTAGGCAGTCTAGTGCGGGGGCTACTAGTCGGGAGTGTTACTCTCTGTATTGGTATTGTTTTCTACACTCTACACCAAGAAGAGCTCTTAACAATCCAGCACCCCTTTTTGATGTTCACTCTACTCTCCTTTGGAGGCTTTGGATTTGCGCAGCTTGGCCTAGCCGTTTCGATGATTTCAAAGTCATTTGAGCACGTGAATGCAATCAATACCTTTATACTACTTCCTTTAATCTATTTGGGTGGAGTCTTTTTCTCACTCGACCACTTGCACCCTTTTTGGCAAGGGCTCTCCCAAATGAATCCTCTTCTCTATTTGGTTAACGGCTTGCGCTATTCCATGTTAGGCGCATCCGATATTCCCATTGAGAGAGCAGTGATCGTTACTTTTTTCACAACGATCTTTTTTCATTTATTTGCATTATGGAGCCTTAAAAAAGGCTCTTACCACCGTTGGTAAACATTTTTATAGGATATCTTATGGACCTTATCAAAGAAATTTCACAAACAATCGAATCTGCTTTAACAGAGGCTGAGGTGCATGTTCTGGATCCTCAAAATGACGGAACTCACCTTCAAGGAATCGTGATTTCTCCGGATTTCAGAAACATCTCTTTAGTCAAGCAGCATCAAATTGTCATGCAAGCATTAAAAGGACATTTTAACACCTCGCTACACGCTCTTGCACTAAAAACATTCACTCCGGAAAAGTGGGAAGAAAACAAACACAAATACAACAGTGGAGCTTTAGTATGAACGAATTAACAAATATTGAAGACGTTATTAAAAAAGAAATCGAAGAAAACGCCATTATTCTATACATGAAGGGAAGTCGAGAAATCCCTCAATGTGGTTTTTCTGCACGTGTAATAGAAATCCTAAACACGCTGAACATTGAATACGTTACACGCAATGTTTTAGAAGACAACGAGCTACGTGAAGGCATTAAAGTTTTTTCTAACTGGCCAACCATTCCTCAGCTCTACATCAAAGGTGAATTCATCGGCGGTTGCGATATCGTGATGCAACTCTTTGACAACGGTGAGCTCAAAGAGCTTACACAGTAACAGCAGCAAGCGGGTGCTCCGTCGCCCGCACTCTCATTGAAGGACGGTTTACGCTCCACCCCTTTCTTTTTCAT
>JBDQID010000342.1:0-2818 GCA_040264515.1 Chlamydiales bacterium | reverse complement strand
TTCGTGCCAATTGCGGATTTTTTCTTCTAATTCTTCGAGAGCTGCGTCTTGTCCGATAGCATGGATTTTTTTTCTTAGGATCTCTTGTTGTTTTTTAAATCCTTCATGGAATTTCTGTTGGATGGGATCTGGGTGGTTTTTGGAGAGTTGTTTTTTAGCTTCGATTTGTACATATGTGTTGATGAAGCGTGAGCTTAGAAGTGCTTTATTGCTGATTTCCCACTGAGTGAATTTTTCAAAGAAGTCGGTTTTAGAATTTTGAAAATTGATAAGTTTTGTTTTAGTGACTCCAGAAATAAGGTTGTCGTAGAGTTGTGTCATGTTTTTTGCTGCGCTTTCTAATTCTTCTTCAATTTCTCCGTAGTTCTCGAAGACATCTTGAGGGTAGCGACTGATCATGAATGCGGATAGAAAGACTTTGCTGGGTCTTGCAACTTCACTTGTTGTTTTTAGAAAAGTTTGACTATTTAGAGTTTCTAGAAACAGTTTAACAGATGTTTGTAGTTCGGGATGGGCTAAAAAACTTGCAAGTTCTGTAAAATTTTTTCCTACAGTGGTTTTTAGTGAGATTGTTTGTGGAATTACAGTGCTGATTGGATTTAAGATGTTTTTTTGAAAAAGCTTTTTTTTCCACCAGAGCTGTATTACTTTATTGGCTCTTAGTTCTTGAGGACTATTTTGGGATTTACCTTCTTCAGCAAGGGGTGATTCTACGATATACTCTTGTTTTGTAGTGCTTTGTGCATGAAGGGATGTTGTCATAGGGCTCTCCTTATGATAGGAATAAAGAAAAAAGTTGTAGTATAGTTAAGTAAAGATATATTTAAATTTTGTCAAAGTTAAAAATTAGATGTAACATTGCTGAAGATGGAGATAGACCGCATCCTTGTTCTGAATAGGGAGTGGGGATATACTTATGGTTCATATTTAGCGAAATTGAGGGATTATTTGTGAGAGTTCCACTGGCAGAGCAGCTACGTCCTAAATCATTTGACGAGGTTGTGGGGCAGGATCACCTTTTTGGTGAAGATGGCTTTATAACGCGTACGATTAAGAACGCAACACCACTCTCGATTGTCCTATGGGGACCTCCAGGAACAGGAAAGACTACAATTGCAAAGCTTTATGCGCGTGCATTTGAGGCGCGTTTTGTGAGTTTTAGCGCGGTTTTAAGTGGCTTGCCAGAGCTTCGTAAGGTTGTTAAGGAGGCAAAGGAGCATACGCTTTTGAATCCTCAGACACTTCTGTTTGTGGACGAGATTCATCGATGGAATAAGGCACAGCAGGACGCTTTTTTACCACATGTTGAAGATGGGACGTTTATCCTTATTGGTGCAACAACAGAGAATCCTTCTTTTGCTTTGAATAACCCACTTCTCTCTCGTGTACGTGTTTTAACTCTTGACTATTTGGGAGAAGCAGCTCTTTTAGATATTCTTGTTAGATTTGAGAAAAAACGGAAGTCTCTGCCTTTAGAAGAGGAAGCTAGAAAGTTTTTAGTCACTATGGCTCAGGGGGATGCACGCTACCTACTTAATATGGTTGAGAATTTACAGGATATTTCTTCGGACTCTTTAATAGGGCTTGAGGAGTTAAAGGTTTTGCTTCAGAAGAGATCAGCGCATTTTGATAGGGCGGGTGAGGGACATTACAACTTGATTTCAGCGTTGCATAAGTCTATTCGGGGTTCTGATCCGGATGCAGCGCTTTACTGGTTTTCTCGTATGTTAGAAGGCGGAGAAGAGCCCCTTTATATTGCGCGTCGTTTGATTCGGATGGCGTCTGAAGATATCGGCCTTGCAGATCCTCAGGCGTTAACTCAGGCGGTTGCTGCACGGGATGCCTTTTTAATGTTGGGCGCTCCTGAAGGAGAGCTTGCTATTGCTCAAGCAGTTGTTTATCTGGCTCTTAGCCCAAAGAGCTGCGCTGTTTATGCGGCATTTAAGAGAAGTCGGGAGCTGGCATCTCAGACAAGTCACCATCCACCTCCAGCTCATATTTTGAACGCTCCAACAGCGATGATGAAGGATATGGGTTATTCTGAGGGTTATATTTACGATCATGATACGCAAGCTGGTTGCTCTGGTCAAAACTATTTTCCTTCGAATATTCGAAGGAAATCTTTTTACGCTCCTGTTGAGCGTGGTTTTGAGCGTGAGATGTTAAAGCGTCTTGCCTATTTTAGTAGTTTTAGAGACACTTAATTTTCTACAGCTTTAACTATATAATAATTAGATTGTTATCTCTCTTTGATAAATAAATCTATTTTTATGGATGCCCCAGAATTGTAAGTCTTGCAACAGCTTACTGCCCTATCGCATAAGTTCTTCAGTTATACCAAGATTATGACGAACCTTGGTATAAATTAAGGGGTGATTTTGAAGAGTAAGAAAGTGTATCAAATCTTGCAGACCTTCACTCTGTGAAGTCTTAACTTGCCTATAACCAGGGAGTTGCCCTGGGCTGTTGCACTTTTAGACCGTTGGTCTGATCTTAAATAAATTCTAGAAGTCGTTTAAAACCACTTATCCTTACGCAATATTTAATGGTTGTAGCGCAAGGGATAAAGCTATAAATTAAACGGTGAATAAAGGTTAGTTATTTAAATTAGTTACGCGTAGTAATTTATTTGAATTGCAATTCACTTTAATTAGGGTGTAGTATTGGTAGTTATAGTTTTTATTTGAATTATAATTAAATAAATTGTAATAATGGATTTATAGATAATAAATAACTACAGAGGCGGGAATGAAACAAAGGGAAAAGTTATCCATAGAGAATGCGATAGAGAATCTTTCTAATTTAGTTGATTTAAGTG
>JBDQID010000341.1:0-2821 GCA_040264515.1 Chlamydiales bacterium | reverse complement strand
CCGCTAGAGATAGCAACTGCGCAACTCTCCTGCAATTCTTTCTGCATCAAAGAATTGTAGATTATGATCTCTCACTTCCGATCGAATATACTTCCCCCTCCCAAATCTTGCTGTCAACGTCTCTCTTCTCCATTGAGAATAATCACCTTCTTGCCCACCTTGTAGTTCGATTTTTCCATTCTCCACTCTCTTTTCAAACACCAAAGAACGCATCTTTGAAGGCTCCCTTGTAAGTAGAGCTCCTTTTAAAACCGCTGCACTCCTCGTAAACTCTTCTTTTTCTTGAAGGAAAGAATCTGCTTGTTTTTGATGCGCTGTCATCCACCAGTTTTCATTTTTTTGTTCCTCAGAAAAAGACTTCATATGATTTGGAGCAAATTGTTGTACTTCACTTTCCGTGGGTGGATGTAGAGGTGTTGGGCCTCCTCCATCTCCCCTTGTTAATTGACCATTTTGCTGCACAGCAAGAAAGTTTTTGGGGACTTTAATTAGGTCGTTCCTTTCTTCTTTACTAGAAGCTCTTAAAGAAAGAGACTCTTCTTTTGCATCTTTATCATTTTCAGAAGCAGGATCAATCAATACAATCCCAGCAATCTTATCAGGATGTTTTAATGCATAATTTTGAGCATAAATAGCGCCTAAAGAGTGTGCTACTAAAATCACTGGTGGATTAACCCCTTGTTTTTCAAGATGGCTCAACAGCTGATCAAAATCCTCTTCCACATAATCAATCAACGGCTTATTGCTCATCTCTTCCGTTCTTGCAGGACTACGCCCCGTTCCCGATCGATCGTAAGTGACCCAACAACAAGAATCATCCTTCATTTGTTTAGCCAATGAACTCCCATCAAATGTCCCTGCTGATCCAAGACCCGCTTCAAATAGAAAAACAGGACATTGACCATCTTCTCGATTGTCTTGAACTCGATAACTTAAATATCTATCCTCTCCAATACCACACCTTTGAAGTCCTTCTGGAGCAATTATATCCTGAGAATAAAACCCTGCGCTAGTATTATCCAGAAATTCAGCTTCAAAACAGTCCTGAAACGCGGCAGCTCTTGCAGAGTAATCCTCGACCTCTTTATTAAAGGCTTCAACATCTGGATGTTCACCCCTTTTTATCGATGCCTTTAGAACATCTCGCCTCAACAATAAAGTATCGTACTCTCTTTTAAACCTTTTAGATACTCTCTCAGCTTCCCTTATGCCATCAGAAGATTCTATAGAGAACAAGGGCGACACTTCTGACAAAGATACACCTCTTCCAAGTGCAGCTGGAGCCTCTTTAGAATAAGTGAGAAAGTGCTGATCTGCAACCTGTTGTGTCTTTCCCGTATTTATTGATTTATTTGCTCCTATCTTTTCTAAACACCCTTGAACATCCAGAGATTCTCTCTTAGGAACCGCTGATATCTTTTCCCTAAGGTAGGCTACTCTGAACTCATCTCCTTTTATTGAATAATTCCTTCCTCCAATACAAACAGTCTTCTCCGAAGATTGTTTTTCTTCTTGGAAATCAATAGAGAAATTCAGTTTACCAATGGAAAAATCAAAATGAACATCTTCAGTAGACACAGGAGAGATCCTTTAAATATTATAAAGAATAAGCAAGATCCCTGCCGAACAAAGAGCCCTTTTTGAATCTTCCTCATCAAAAGAAGAAAACAAAGCGCCCGATGAACCTTCCAAATAAGACATCGTACGCTGCTTTGCAACGTATAGATTTTTATAATTTGTGGAGAGTCGGAAGAAAAATTTACATTTCCGATACAGGACCGTCTGATAAAGATGACTTGTTAGTGAACCAGCAATGTCGTTATCAAACACATAAAGACCTTGTCGCAAAACTAATAAGGTAAGGGTAGCTGCATAGTGCAAAAGCTACAAGTTAAGATCGCTAACTCACTAAGAAGAACCTCATTAAAATATTTCCTCAATTTAAACTGTTAAGGTATTTTTTTGTTCTTATTGAAATATTTTTCAAATTCCGTTCCCCACATAAGATCGATACTCAAAACGTCCCCATTTTTCCGCTTAACGGATACTTTTGCAATTCCACCCTTAATACCAATCACAGCCGGGAAATACGAAGAAACTGTTGTTTTACATAATTTTAGTTTTTCTTCAATTTTTTCATGTGCGGATTGAGATAAAAGTACGACTTCTTCATTTTCTTCTAATCCTTCAATTAAAAGCGTATACCGATTCCTCTTCAGAGAATCGAGAGTCGCTGAAATACTCGCGGAATCTTTTGTACTTTTTGATATCACAGGATTGGGAATAAAAGAAAAAGTCATCCTTTCATCATCATCAATAGCCTTGATCCACCCTTCAAACTTTTGCCCTGGCAAACACATATTCAATGGCATCCCCATATAGCCACTCCCCTCTTCCTTAGTATTCCACTCACCAACCTGGCGGAAGATATCACATTCAGGAATGGAGCTTTTCACCTCAAACTGATACGTTTTATTTACAGGTAACTGAGTTAAGCTAAATATCCCAACAGGGTGTCCCTGATTTTGTGCAGATTCAGGCAAAGTATATAAAAACTTAGGAATGCATTCTGAATTTTCCACCTTTACAGGCACGTCAACTCCATCTCCTCTAACTTGAGACAGAAGCAAACAAAATAGAAATAAAACCCGTGTAATTTTTTTCATAAAAACCTCTAAATTAAATAAAATTCATCAAAAAAACCACTCTAAAACCTCCTATGTTCATAAGTAGAGTCACCCAACACTTCAAGAACATTCCTTTCTAATACACCACAAGTTAATGTTGTTTTTTCACTACACCCCACTTTGAAAAATAAAGT
>JBDQID010000340.1:0-2827 GCA_040264515.1 Chlamydiales bacterium | reverse complement strand
TCGCATGGAAGATGCTGCGAAAGTTTGTTTGGATAACAGTGGTTTAGATGAAGATGCCATTAGCTGGCTTGTGCCACATCAGGCGAATATCCGCATCATTGACTCGCTTGCTAAAAGGTTTTCCATTCCGAAAGAACGTGTCTTTAAGACTCTTCACAAGTACGGCAATACTTCGGCATCCGCTGTGGCTATTGCACTCGATGAACTAGAGAGTTCTGAAGAGATTAAAGACGGGGAGAATCTTCTTCTCGTTGCGTTTGGTGCAGGACTTACTTGGGGAGCTACTCTCTTAACTAGAATCGGAGGTAATTAATTCATGGATCAACAACAGAAAATTGCTTTTATTTTTCCCGGACAAGGTGCCCAAAAAGTTGGAATGGGAAAAGAGTTCGCTGAAAATTTTACTCTCGCAAGAGAGACCTTCGAAGAAGGGGATGATATTTTAGGGAGAAAGTTATCAGACCTGATTTTCGACGGCCCAGATGAACAACTTACAGAAACTAAGAACTCTCAACCAGCACTATTTCTTACAAGTATTGCACTATTGCGTGTTTTATCAGACCAAATACCCGATCTAATTCCATCCGTTTGTGCAGGACTTAGTTTAGGTGAATATACAGCTCTTTGTGCATCAAAACGACTTTCATTTTCTCAGACACTCAAACTTGTCCAGCATAGAGCAGACGCTATGAACGACGCTTGTGAGCAGACGGAGGGGACGATGGCTGTGGTGATGGGGCTTAAATCTGAAGATGTCGAAAAGGTGGTCTCCAACATCAACATGCCAAATGATCTATGGGCAGCAAATTTTAATTGTCCCGGTCAAGTTGTGATATCAGGGACTCCAAAAGGTATTGAAACCGCTGCAATTGCGATGAAAGCTGCTGGTGCAAAACGTGTTCTTCCTTTGAACGTTCATGGAGCTTTTCACAGTGGGCTTATGCATTCAGCAGAGCGATCGCTTGCTCCAGAAGTCAATAGCACAGATTTTAATGATAGCGAAATTGCTCTTGCGATGAACGTTTCTGGTGGTTACGTCAAAGAGTTAGATCAAATTCGTTCCGAACTTATCGCTCAAGTAACATCACCTGTTCGTTGGGAAAATTCTATTCGTGCAATGGCAGCGGATGGAGTTACACTATTCGTAGAAATTGGCGCAGGAAAAACTCTTGCAGGAATGAATAAACGCATTGGTGTTACGGCACCAACAATCAGCTTGAATTCACTCGCAGATTTAGATCGCCTTCATGAAATGCTTCAAACTGCAGTTTTACTGTAAAGGGCTTAACAAATGACAAGATTATTAGATGAGCGTGTTGCTCTTGTAACTGGTGGAAATGGTGGAATAGGTAAAGCAATAGCACAGCGTTTTGCAACGGAGGGCGCAACAGTTGTGATCTTTGGAACGTCTAAAGAAAAAGGTGATGCAGCGGTTGCTGAAATTAATAAAGAAGTAGGCTCTGAGAGAGCAAGCTTTTATCAAGTGGATGTCTCCAATACAGCAGCAGTGAAAGAAACTACAAACAAAGTTATCGAAAAGCACGGATCTGTTGATGTTCTTGTGAATAATGCCGGTATTGCTCGCGATAATCTTTTGATTAAAATGAAGGAAGAAGATTGGGATCGTGTACTCGACGTCAATTTAAAGTCCGTGTATAATACCTGTCATGCTCTTACGCGTACGATGATGAAAGCTCGAAAGGGTAAGATGATTAACATCACATCTGTTGTAGGTCTTACTGGAAACTCTGGACAAGCGAATTATTCGGCAGCAAAAGCAGGAATGATTGGTTTTACAAAGTCCCTTGCAAAAGAGCTTGCAGCGCGTAACATTTGCGTTAACTGCGTAGCCCCTGGTTATATTGATACGCAAATGACGGACTCCTTGTCTGATAAGCAAAAAGAAGAGATACTATCAAAGATTCCCATGAAACGCATGGGTAGCCCTGATGATATCGCAAGTGCCGTTCTGTTTTTAGCCAGTAAGTCTTCGGACTTTCTAACAGGACAAGTCCTGACCGTTGATGGCGGGATGGTAATGTAAAAAAACTGTAAAAAACTCTATTTTAAATGAGGTTGATATGATGGCCATAGCAGAAAAAGAAGTAATTGATATTGTTGTTGAACAGCTCGGCGTAGATGCAGCTGATGTAAGTGCTGAGAAATCTTTTGTTGAAGATCTTGATGCAGACTCTTTAGATCTTACAGAACTTATCATGACTTTTGAAGAACGTTTCGGTTTCGAGATTCCAGAAGAAGATGCAGAAGCTCTTAAAACTGTTGGTGATGTGATTACTTACGTCAACAACCGTAAGTAAGCAAAAGAGAATCTTGCAATTCCAAGAGTTCTGTTAAATAATTTAGGGAGTGATCTTGAACGGTTTCGTAGACTGAAAGTCTGCAAAATTTAACACGTTTTTTTACAGCTCAAGATCACATCCTGATTTTACTTGAAGAACTTATGCGACAGAGCACTGCTGCTCTGTCGCATAAGTTCTTCGAGTAAATAAAGCTTTGTCTTTGTTTTTTGTAGACAGCTACACAGCGTTTCATTTACCACTTTATCCTTACGCAACATTCAATGGTTGTAGCGCGGGCGCTCCCATTCGCATTAACCTAACATAGATTTCTGATATTTAGTGGCATACGCTGAGAGTGCTAATATTAACGTTAGTTCGACTCTTAATTCGATCCTGGTTAATGGCTTATGATAATCGCTTCTAGACCACGGTAGTGTTACCTATGTCAGTTGATTATACAAGACCACGGTAGTGGTCGTTTCTCTCTTGAACCCAGCACTTTAGTGCTGGGACGGGATAATAAGAAC
>JBDQID010000339.1:0-2836 GCA_040264515.1 Chlamydiales bacterium | reverse complement strand
TCGAGACCGAGCTGTTGTAGGCACAAAATAAGTGCCAAACTTCAGCCCCAGCAGTAACCTGCTAGGCTAAATTTAGAGTCGATCTCACGTCAATTACCATGTATAACCAGAGAATCCAAACTTATGGCCAGTCTTGGTATATTATAATCTCTGTTTTAAGCCTTTGACGGCTCGTAGACAGCGCGAATATTCTTTTCTTTGATAGCATCGGGATAGTTAAGGTATAATCGAACCCTTCTTTCAGCGAGAAGATTGATTTCATCAAACTTTTCAATGGCGTCTTCTGTTAAAATAAGATTTTCATCCTCTTCTCCCTTCTCTGTGATCAGTAAATGCCCCTTTGAAAGAAGGTGGTGCTTTGTTCCTTTGTTATAGAGGGTAATGACAAGTTGCTTTTTTTTACCACTCTCTTGCGTTGAAATGTCTTCAACAATGATTTCAGCTTTTGCTTTTTTGGGAGTTATATAGACAGAGGCTACGAATTTCATGAATAGCTTGATACTTGGGCTGATGAGCTGTTTATCTTTTTTCTTATTTTGTGGACTTAGGTTCAAAGGAAGCTCTTCTGCGATAAACCTGTATGCAAGTTCTGTTTTAGGCTGATTTTCTCCTACCCAAGTAACAGAGACTTTTTGTCTCTGTCCTGGCATAAGAATTAGCTGCTTTGGATAGTAGAGGAATTCGTTATGGATTTCAGAGTTGATTTCTTTACCATATAGATCCATGTCTCTAATCGACATGTTTACTTGAATACCAATAGTTTTAGCTTTGTTGTTGATGATCAAAAACGAGCGCTTTGCGCTTCTTCCCTTAGGGCTTAGAGTCTGTGATATAGGTGTGATATAAAAAGCGTCTAATGGAGGAAAGTAAAGTGTTATCGTAAAGAAGAAGAGAAGTAAAAGTGATTTTCTGTCTAATTTCTGAGAACTTTTAAGAAAATGACACGATTTTAACAAAAACATTCATAATTCCTTTGGCTTATGTGATTGCGCTTTCGCTTCTTTGGTTTATATACAAAAAACTTTAAAAATGGTATAACTAAATATAGAAGCTCTTGAAATTTGGACGGTTATGAAGATTACTCAAATGTTTTTCCCTCTGTTTTTTTCCTTTCTTTTTCCTATTCAGCTTTTTGCAGCTTGTAATTTGGGAATTTCAGCGTCAAATGTAAGCTGGGACGGATCTGGTGGGGGAACATATGGCGTTTTTGATGCAACAGAATATGTGCAAGCTGTCAATTTTAATGTCACTCATGATGCAAGTGATGCGTGTGATCTGTTCGTTACCTTCTCTAAGGGTGGTTCTGCGAGCTATTCTCGGATTCTAACTTTAGGAGGCGATACGCTCAGTTATCAAATTTACGACACCTCAAGTAAGACGAATATCTTGAAGGGAATTGATGATGTTGTCACCTCGAATGATGCTCTTACCGGAGCTATCATAGCCACGGATACCTCTCCGAAGGTAATGACTTACCATCTTGTAATGGATACAGGGCAAATTAAGCCTCCAGGCACGTACCAAGATACGTTTGCGGTTAAAGTGTTTGAGGGTACTGTTGGCTCAACAACAACAGAGGATGCCTCTACGAATGTTACTTTTTCAGCCGTTGTACCATCAATAGCTCAACTCTCTTTGGTTGATACAGGAGGCGCGTTTAATGAGCTGGATGAAGATCAAGCTCTTGATTTTGGAACTTTTCAAGCGAACGAGTCCATGAGCTTCGATATGAAAATCCGTACGAACGCTGGTTATTCGATTACCTTTACCTCGGATAACGCAGGTGAGATGGTCCATTCAAATCCAGCTGTTGGATCAGTTGTCGACTATACTTTAAAGGTCGATAATGTTGCCAAAGACCTTTCAAGTGCAATTGTTGTTGCAACAGGCTCTGGTGTTACCACAAGCAGTGGAACCAACCATGTTGTAACCATTGTTTTAGGCGCTGATACAGCTCAGTTTGCAGGTACTTATTCAGATCACATTACCGTTACTTATGTCACAACAGAGTAACGTTATCTTACCCTACGGGTATTAAAAACCACTTAAATTACCTCCTCAGGTTTTTTAGATAAATAGTCGTAAAAAAATGATACCAAGATTGGACATAAGTTTGGGTCATTTGGTATGAGATTTTTTCGCTTGCTTAAGCTTGGAGATCGTAGGAATATGGGCATATTAACAAGATCGAAGGCAACACCAAATGGGAAAAGCTCATGCCAGAAATCCAAACCTATGGCCAATCTTGGTATAACACGGAGGCACGATCATACTTTTCCGTATAAGTTTCCTTTATATCTGCGCCCTCGTATCGAAAATATTCAAATGATTCTATGCAGGAATTTCTGCCTAACAATAAGCTCTATTTCACCGGATGAAACAAAAAAACACATTTTCTGAAAAAACGCTTTCCTCAAAAGTAGCAGGTATGTAAGATATACCTTCTTCGCTAATCCGGATTAGCTCAGTTGGTAGAGCAGTGGACTGTTAATCCATTTGTCGCTGGTTCGAGCCCAGCATCCGGAGCAACACCTAAGCCCAAAGAGTTCACTCTTTGGGCTTTTTTTTGAGGATTTAACTTATGGCATCATTACCCTCTCTACTATCCTCCACACCCATGTCCACACCATCATTAAAGCGCTCTTTACGCGTAGCTTCGTCAACTCCAGCATCCAAGCGTCTACCTTTTGTTCCTTCAAAGCGTATTTGTCGAAAGCTTTGTTCCGAATCGAAATCTTCGCCTCTTAAAGGCTCACGGACGCTAGCAATGGAGAGGGCTATTAGGCAAGGCTGTTTTTTAGATGATGGTTTTTCTGGCTCTCATATAGAGATAGAG
>JBDQID010000338.1:0-2849 GCA_040264515.1 Chlamydiales bacterium | reverse complement strand
TAAGTTTTCGTTTTTTATTAGAGATCTTAAATCACGTTCCTCTGTTTGGGTACATAAAAACTTTCCTGAAAAACAAGAGTTTTTATGGCAAGACGGATACGCCTCTTTTTCAGTGAGCTTTTCAGCTCTTGAAAGGGTACGGGACTACATCCGAAATCAAGAAAAACATCATGCTCACGAATCTTTTGATCAGGAATATCTGAATTTTCTTAATCATCATAACATTCGATATGATGAACGTTTTGTTCTTGGGTGATTCGACGTTTTCTTCCGCAGCTTGCCGCCACGGTTATTTTGTTTTTACCTTTGACCCCGCACACCGCCATTCGCTGCGCTCATGCGCTTTATACGGGGCTTACATTCAGTTCCCGCTCCAGCGGGAAGTCCCTGATACGCCTGCTACCACGAGAAGTTCTGACGCAAGCGGCTGTATGTGATTGATCGGTTTTTTCCGCGGTAGCGGGAACTGAGTGTAAGCCCCGTATAAAGCGCATGAGCGTTAGCGAATGGCGGTGTGCGGGGTCAAAGGTAAAAACAAAATAACCGTGGCGGCAAGCTGCGGAAGAGAACAATTCGAACGAAAGCTATAACGGCAGACTGAGCCCATCGAACGCCATGTGCACACGGCATTTGGGGTGGCACTCTTTCATGATTTCTTGGTGGAGGCGGAGCTTTTCCCCAAGGGCGTAGTCGTTGTCGATCGGATCGTGGTGGGTGACAACCCACTCTTTGACTCCGGTCTGCTTTATGAGTATCAGAGCGTTCGTAATCGAGGAATGCCCCCAACCAACTTTTTGTTGATACATCTCCGGGACATATTGCGCCTCGTGCACTAACATATCGCAATCTTTAAGAAACTTGATAAGCCCCTTGTAGGGGCCTAGAATCGAATGGTTTGAATGGATGTCATTTGGATGACCGTGATAACCGACAAGTGCTTCATTATCTGTGACATAGCCGATGGTTCTATTTTTAGAGCGAATCTTAAAACCAAGCGATGCACCCGGATGCATCACGTAGTAATACGACATCTCTACATCGCCAATTTGAATTGGCTCGCAATCAACCAAATCGTGAAAGCGAAACGTCGCCTGCATCTCGTCAAGGCGAACTGGAAAGTAGTCGTGATCCAGCATACCTGTGAAAATCTCTTCAATGCTTTTACCAAAACCTTTCGGTGCGTAAATATCGATTGTATAACCCGGAATATAGACCGGAACAAAAAAGGGAAAACCAATAATGTGATCCCAATGCGTATGCCCAATAAAGAGATGAATGTTTTTTGACTTAGATTTCAGAACTTCGTTACCAAGGGCGCGAATTCCTGTACCCGCATCGATAATAATCAGGTCGTCATTACCTTCTCCTTGAACCTCTAGACACGCCGTATTACCGCCATAGCGATAATAGTCCAATCCAGAAACTGGAATCGACCCGCGCGTTCCCCAAAACTTGAGGTATGATGACCGTTTTTCTAACGAAGGCAAATACGGTTTTTCTTTGCCTTTCGGGGGCATAATATCGACAAACGGTGCAGGCTTCAAGTTCCCCTTGAAAAATCGCTTGGCAAGCGTCACTGCCTGTTTTGGAGGACAGCTTCCCAGTAAATAGAAGTCGATGCCAAAATGAACCGTTGCTGAATAATCTTGCATAAGGGGCTTGCCCCTTGTAATAATAATTCCAACGTCACTGTCAGTATCTAATGTTCTAACTTTCTTCAGTATGTCAATACCGTGGATATTCGGATGCAAAAGAGGGACAAAAACAAGCTCAGGGTGCTCTTTTGCAATTTCTTCGAGGCACTCTTTGTTGGAAGTCGCTGTGCTGACAGAAAAACCTGCAGATTTTAATTCTCGCTTTAATTCTCTTAGAACTTGCGGTGAGTGATCAACAACGAGAATTTTCCGTTTTGTCATTTGAGCCGTGCTCCCATATCAAAATCGTCAGCTTACCCTTGATTATAGTGATTTAAAAATAAATGTATAATTTTCTTTTTATAAAGAAAGTAGATCGCTAATACGATCTTGATACGCAATAGAAAAATTAATGGCAGAAGCACTCTCTCCAATCTGTCCCTTGACCTCTTCTAAGGCAAGTTCTTCTCGATTACAATCACTCGAAAGATGTGCCAAATAAACATGCTTTAACTGTGGAGTATAAATTTCACGAATGAGATCACCACACGCTATATTGGAAAGATGACCACTACGACTGAGCACTCTTTGCTTGTATAAATGAGGGCGAGCCGACGCTTGTACTAGCGCTGGCTGATGGTTCGCTTCGACATAAAGATAGTCACACCCGCGAAGCCGACTCTTCACTAACTGTGTTGCAAAACCTAAATCCGTACAGAATCCTCCCTTTTTATCCTCAGCTGTGACAGTAAAAGCCACAGGATCTGCCGTGTCATGCGGAATGGAAAAAGGATGAATCTGTAAATCTCGGAACTCAAAACTCTCTCCGGTAGAAAAAATTTTAAACTTAGGGCAATCGCCAAAAGCATTCACAATCCCTTTAGCTGTATCCGAATTACTAAGGACAGGAATGCCGTGCTTATAGGCAAAAATTTTCAGACCCTTAATATGATCACCATGCTCATGGCTAATTAAGATAGCGTCAATCTCAGACACCTCAACATCGATTTCGTGTAACTTCGCAGTAAGCGCTCTTCCGCTTATACCACAGTCGATTAGAATCTTACTCTGCTCTGTCGCTAAAAAAATAGCATTTCCCTTAGAGCCCGAAGCTAGCGGACAAACCTTTAACATTTAACCCTCTTACAGTGTAAAAAGAACGGTAATAATTTAACCCAAACTCTCATTTTTCTAAACCCTCTTTTATTTAACGTT
>JBDQID010000337.1:0-2852 GCA_040264515.1 Chlamydiales bacterium | reverse complement strand
TTCAATCGAACAGCACTGAAAGTAGAAGTCTAAAGTGTCGATAAGATTGCTTTTTTCAGGAAATGCCTCCTTCTCTCTCATGAAATAACCAAGAGCGAAGTTACGGTCCGCCGTCTCCTTTTCGGAGAGATAAACGGCGTTATTAAAGCTTGGCTTACTGCCTCCACTTAAAACTCGCCATTTATCAAGAACATAGTCAAATCGATCTGCCATATTGAGCTCAGGCTTGATCAGCGAGCAGCTCATGATAGCTCCCGAATTAATCATGGGATTATGAGGCATCCCTTCGTTATTGAGCGTAAGCTCGTTAAATCCTCTGCCGCTAGGCTCCCTACCAATGAAATTATGGACGTGCTCAGCACCATGCTCTTCTAAAGCAAGAGCGTAATTGATAGGCTTACATGTGGACTGGACACAGAAGTTGATATCAGAGTCTCCTGTAGAAAATCGCTGCCCGTCTACTGTGCAGATTGATACAGCAAGATGCTCAGGGCTTACTCTTTTAAGTTGTGGGATGTAGTCCGCTACATTTCCTGTTTTATTTTCTTTGATAAGCTCTGTAATCGATTGAATTTCTTCTACAAGAGATTGAAAGTCAGGGATAATCATATTTCCCTTCAACGCCTTTTCAATCAAGGTGATATTTGAGCGGATAAGCTTAGCAAACGCTGCTTTATCTATTTTCTTTCCATCTTTAAATTGCTCGAGTAAAGAAATAGTCTCCTGAATACGTGGATCATTATAAGTAATCCCCATTTTTTTAAGAGTATTGAGAAGATCACGCTTCGTAATAGAACCTTTAGACATTTCATCAAGGGAGTCAAAAAGGTGATTTGCTGTTTCTTGCTTATGATCAGGAGGAGGGGAGAGCTTACTTTGTAAAGAGGAGGCGCTTTTTAAGCCTTTTTTATCCATTGTTGTTGTTCCCATAATAGGTGTCCTTAGCTGTGATCTAGAGTAAAAGACGTAACGTTATAAACTAAAAGAAAATATGTCAATCAGGAACCTATTTTTTATCCCAGCTGCGAAAGTTGATCGCTTCCATAAGGTGCTCTTCTCTAATATCATTGCTTGAATCGAGATCGGCAATGGTACGCGTAACACGCAGAATCCTATCATATGCCCTAGCCGAAATCCCCATAACATCAATAGCTTGACGCATCAAAGATTGGCACCCAATATTCAGTGCGCAAAATTTCTGGAGATGAGCCGAAGTTATCTGAGCATTACTAACACCACAACCGTTGCGCCTCTCTTGTTTACCTCTTGCCTCTTGCACCCTTAGACGTACACCAGATGAACTCTCAGCCTTTGTTGTCCTACTCAAATCACTATAGCGAAGAGCAGGAACCTCGATATGTATGTCAATGCGGTCTAAAAGAGGACCTGAGATTTTAGAGCGATAACGATCAATTTGTAGCGCGGAATCCTTACACCCCTTATCAGGATGACCCGCATAACCACACGGACACGGATTCATAGCCGCAACACAAAGAAAGCTTGTTGGAAAAGTAAAATTACCGTTAGCACGGCTAATTGTAACCTTTCTATCCTCTAGTGGCTGACGAAGAACCTCTAAAGTCGAGCGTGAAAATTCCGGTAACTCATCTAAAAAGAGAATACCGTTATGCGCAAGAGATACTTCCCCCGGACGCGGATTGGATCCCCCTCCAATAAGTCCCGCATAGCTGATCGTATGGTGAGGAGAGCGAAAGGGACGGGAATTAACAACACTTAAACCCTCAGAAAGAAGACCCGCAATAGAATGGATTTTTGTTGTGTCTAACGCTTCGTTGACATTGAGATCGGGCATGATACCCAAAAGAGCCTTCGCAAGCATTGTTTTACCAGATCCCGGAGGCCCACAAAGCAAAATATTGTGGTTGCCAGCAGCGGCAATTTCCATTGCCCGCTTAGCATGAGCCTGTCCCTTAATATCAGCAAAATCGACAAGAGGTAAGCTTGTTTTAAAAGCAGGCTGCTTTGAAGAGAATGGCTGTATTTGAGCACCCCCCTTACCCTTAAGAAAATCTGCAGCCTCCTCGAGATTGTGAACGGGAATCACCTCAATCCCAGGGACAGCTGCTGCTTCCTCAGCATTGGCAGCAGGAAGAATAATTCCACGTTTGCCTAAATCACGAGCCAACATTGCAATTGCCAAAGCCCCACTTATCGGACGCGTCTTTCCACTCAAAGCTAGCTCTCCGACTGTCAAATACTCCTGATGCAGTCTCCCTTCGAAAACAGACATGGATTTTAATAGACCAAGAGCTATTGGTAGATCATAAAGAGGACCCTCTTTCCGAAGATTTCCCGGTGCTAGATTGATTGTACAACGCATACAACCCATAGAGAAACCTGAATTTCGAATAGCTGAAAGAACACGGTCTTTTGACTCCTTAACGGCAATATCAGGAAGACCCACAATGACAAAAGAAAAGCCCTCGTCAATAGAAAGATAGTCAACCTCAATGTCGACAAGATGCGTATCAAGACCAAGAAAGGTAGCTGAAAAAATGCGTGATAGGGACATAAAAAAATACCAAAAGAAAAGCCCTCACTTAAAAAAAGTGAAGGCTTCTCTATTTAAAAACTATTCTACAGAAAGGATGTGATATGCCGGGAAGGCGAAGTGGTGATTGTCCCTTGGATTACCAACCAAAGAGACCTCTCTACCAATGTTGCTTTGAAGTTCTATTTTTGTACTATAAAGAAAAGCAACCGTCCGGTTGTTTCGCTTGAGTACATAGTCTCCAGGCTTATTCTTGATAGGGCGGTTGTACTGTTCGATAGTTCCTTCTAGAGAAACGGCATTGAGCTTCTCTTCTAAATAGAAATCAGAAATCTCTTTA
>JBDQID010000336.1:0-2865 GCA_040264515.1 Chlamydiales bacterium | reverse complement strand
GAAGAGTTCGAAAAGCTCGAAAATGAAGCTCAATACTACGTTATGAAAAGCGGAGACAATCCTTGGCTAATCGCTATGAAGCATCGCTTAAAACTCGATGATCTTCTAAAATTAAACGATCTAGATGAAAACAGAGCTCGCCGCCTTAAGCCCGGAGACAGAATCCGCATACGCTAAGTATGAACATCTTTCACAATAGTTTAAGAACCTCTAAAAACCTTCGTGTTAAAACTTGAAACTATGGCCTTGCGACGTTACTTGTTACTGATTTCTGTAGGTGTTGTTTTTGCTTTGGGCCTCGTAATGGTTTTTGGTACCTCATCTGCTGATGTATTGGATCGCTCGCTCAAGATGGGCCGACATCACGCTCTGATCAGACAAGTGCTCTATGGTATCTTTGGGATAATAATAGCCTCTGTTGCTTACTCTACAGGCTACCGAAATCTTCTGAAAATAAGTCCGTTTCTTTTCGTAATTTGTTCGCTCTTACTGCTCTTAGTCTTCGTACCGGGTATCGGAAAAACAATTAACGGAGCGCGCCGATGGATTGGGATTGGTCCGTATACTCTACAGCCCTCAGAGCTTATTAAAATAGCTCTTCCTCTGTTCTATATTCACAGATTTTTTAGCAAAGAGTGGTCAATAAGCCATTTTCTGCGCCTAATGCTTCTAATTTTGATTCCGTTACTCCTTGTGTTTTTAGAACCCGATACAGGCACAACAGCAATTATTGTTTTAGCTGTTTTGACTTTGCTTTTTCTAACTAAGGTACCAATGAAATATTGGGCTCTTCCAACAATGGTCGTTGTTATTATTGGAGGCAGCATAGCCTTTAATATGCCGTATGTTAAGGGACGTATCGCTGTTTACATGAATCCTGAACTTGATTTATTGGGAAAAGGACACCAACCACACCAAGCGAAAATCGCAGCAGGATCAGGGGGCTTCTTTGGCAGAGGTATTGGTCGGAGTATTCAAAAACTGAATTATCTTCCAGAAGCACAAAATGATTATATCGCAGCAATTTATGCGGAGGAGCTCGGGTTTGTAGGTGTTCTTTCCCTTCTAACTCTATACATGATCATTGCCTGCTTGGGCTTTGGAATTGCACATGAGGCAGCAGATAGAGAAGGCTTTTGCTTAGCAGCAACACTAACTTTTCTTATTTCTATTCAAGTTTTTTTTAATCTTGGGGTAGTATCAGGTCTGTTACCAAGCACAGGACTCAACTTGCCCCTCTTTAGCCAAGGAGGAACATCGCTGATGGTGAACATTATTATCATCGCTCTGTTACTGAATGTTGCAAAAGAGTCGGAAAAAACGCGTCAACACGTTATAAAAATAAAAAGTAATAGTTAAAAAAGGGATACCAATGTCAAAAAAAATTATGATATCTGCAGGGGGGACTGGAGGACATGTTTTTCCAGCGATGGGTCTCGCAAGGGAAATTCAAAAGATGTATCCAGATAGCGAAATTCTTTTTTGTGGTGGAGGACTTGAAACCAATAGTTTTTTCGATAGAAAGAAGTTTGCCTACGTTGAAATTCCAACATCGATGCTGCCAAAAAAACAGCTTATTGAGTCACTGAAATTTTGCAAAGGGATTGCGAAAGGAGTTTTTTCTGCCTACCGAACAATTTCGCGCTTTAAGCCCGATGTTATTGTAGGCTTTGGCTCTTATCAAACATTTCCAGTACTGCTTGCAGCTAGAATGCACTCTATTCCCTTGGTTTTACATGAAGGCAACTGCATTCCAGGAAAAGTCAACCGCTACTTTTCGCGTTACGCGGAAGTGACAGGAGTTACCTTTCCGCAAGCAGGACTTTATCTGAAGGGGAAATCCATTAGAGTGCAATTTCCCCTTCGAGAGGGCTATACACGTGCGTTTTCATCCTCTTTAGAAGGCAGAGAGTACTTTAATTTGGATCCATCTAAATTCACTTTTCTTGTTTTTGGAGGCTCCCAAGGTGCCTTAGCGCTAAATACGCATTTTTGTGCTGCTGTCTTAGATCTTGCCGATCGAAGTCGTAATTTTCAGGTGATTCACCTGACAGGAAATGCAGGAGCGACATCAGAGATAGCAGAGTTTTATCGTGAATTGGGAATTCAAGCGAGAGTTAAAGATTTTGAAGAACGAATGGATAAAGCGTGGCTTGCAGCAGACCTTGCTATCGGACGTGCCGGTGCTTCAACAATTGCAGAAATGTTGCAAATGGAAACCCCAGCAATACTTGTTCCTTACCCCTACTCCACCGATGATCATCAAGATGAAAATGCAAATTATGTAGCAGAGCATATCAAAGGTGCAATAAAGCTTTCAGAAGAAGACCTTCTTCCACAGCAATTAGCAACAACTATCTCAGAGCTCGTTGCGGATAACCGAGGAAAAATTAAAACAATGCGCGAGCAAATGTCTCGTTTCCGACAAGAAAATAGATCTAGAGATCTCAGTACTCTCGTTTCGGAAATCGCAGGACTTAAAGTTCGTTAATTCTTGTATACCAAGATTGGCCATAAGTTTGGATTTTTTGGTACGAGATTTTTTTATTTGGCTAAGCGTGGAGATCGTAGTAAATGTTGGTATATTAACAAGATCGAACGCAATGCCAAACGGAAACAGCTCATGCCTGAAATTCAAACCTGTAGCCAATCTTGGTATAACTAAGTAACGTCAGCTCGACTCTTAATTTAGCCTAGCACTTTAGTGCTGGGGCTGAAGTTTGGCACTTTTTTTGTGCCTACAACAGCTCTGTCTCGAATTCAGACAGACGATGAGTTTACTTAAGACCACGGTAGTGCTCGTACCTCTCTTTAGCCCAGCACTTTAGTGCTGGGAAAGATAGAAAAAAATCTATGCCACGGTAG
>JBDQID010000335.1:0-2889 GCA_040264515.1 Chlamydiales bacterium | reverse complement strand
TTTATCTCGAACCCCACGAGGACGCCAAGCTACTGAACGAGCCTACGAGCATTTAGGCAAGGTAAGCCCAGGTAGAGAAGGAACTCTTTTTGAATAAGCTGCTGATGCGGCAATCAAACGAAATCTTGAAACCCAAGTGCAACGCCTAACTCAACAGCTAGAGCGCATCCGTCAAGCTCTGGGTCAAATGCAGCAAAGTGGCACCGCATTCAAAAGAGATAATCAAAAATTCACAGAAAATGTGGAAGTTTTAGAGGGTCAAGTTGATAAAATGGGAGGCCAAACTGGCAATTTGGAACAACATGTAAGCTCCTTCAGCACACAACTCAAAGAATTTCTTGCATCAACAGAAAATATGGGTCAATATCGTGCAATTCTTGAAAGACAAGCTGCAAAATTAAGGCAAAACAATGCAGAAATAGCTGCGAAGCTAGAAGGCAGTAAAGCCACAGAAAGAGAGCTTGCCAGAACAAAAACAGAACTTGCCCAAGTTAACGCAAGACTGCAAAGAACAGCAGAAAAACTAGGACAATATTTTTCCAACTGGGACGAAAATATACTCAAAGTATCGCTCGCAAAAGACGCAGAGCGCCTTCAAAAACTCGTTTCCCAATGGGATAACCCTGCCAAAAGAGAAGGAATACGGCCTCTAATTGAGAGCCTCTCCTACCATCTCAACGCATGGAACTGTAGTAAAAAACACAAATAACCATTTAAGCTTTCAGCCTAGCGCTCTGCCGCATAAGTTCTTCAAGAAAATCAAAAATCGACTTTAAACCATTTATCCTTATTCAATGTTTAATTTAAAACTTTACCCTTACGCAACATTCAGTGGTTGTAGCGCGGGCGCTCCGCATTCGCATCAACCTAACATAGAATTCTAATATTTAGTGGCATACGCTGGGAGTGCTAACATTAACGTCAGTTCGACTCTTAATTCCGCCCTGTCTACTGGTTTATAGAAATAGTTTTTAGAGCACAGTAGTGGTCGCACCTCTCTTTAGCCCAGCACTTTAGTGCTGGAACGGGATAATAAGAACAGTGTGCCGCGGCAGCGGCACCTCTCTTCTTTTTTAACTTTGAGATCCTGAGAGATGCCACTACCGTGGCATAGATTTTTTTCTACCTTCTCCAGCACTAAAGTGCTTGGCTAAAGAGGTGGTCTAGAAACGATTATCATAAACCATTAACCAGGATCGAATTAAGAGTCAAGCTTACGTTATTTTAAATAACTTATACGATAGAGTACTAGGCTGTAGGTACTGATAACTTATCCTCACCCTCTCCTTATTAAGTTTTAAATATAAAGATGTCGTGGTTTGGCAGTGATCTTGCTGCTTTTGATAAGCGATGTAATATATAATCTGAAAAGAGGAAAAATGAGTCATTCAGCTTCAACCCCAGAAAGAGGCCCTCTTCACTCTCCATCACATATTGGAATTGGGGGATACCACTCTTTATTAAAAAAACCAGACAGTATAGATATTGCCGGTTTGAGCCTTAGCTTTGAGAGCACACCTACAATTGATGAGGCCTTAAAAAGTCGAGTTGTACGCTTTTCTTATTCCAAAAGTAGTACTGCAGCTCAAGATTGCGAGATGAATCTAGGGGAAAATACTCCTCTTTATAAAGCATTTCAGGAAATAAAAAATAACACGACTGCAAATGGCCAAGCAAAATCATTAGCATTCAAGGTGTTGTTAATTAAGCAGATCATTCCAATGCTTAAAACACACGATGTAGGTCTAGATTCTAACAGCTATAACGATATTTCTTCTACCTATAACGGTAATCGATGTGTTGCAACAAAAGCTGATGGAGAAGAGTTTGGGAACGATGAGGAGTATTCTCCGAAAAAAAAGAAAAGCGGTGCTAAAAAAGTAAACGAGTATTTAACAGGGCGTGCGGAGCGTGATATACAAAGTTTACTAGATAAAATATGTAACATATGTAGCAAGCAGTTAGGAGTTTCGTCTTCAGCTACAGAATCTGATTTTTCAACCTCTAGCAAGAGAGCTGCGGACGCAAGACCAAAACCAAGAGCTGACGCGAGAATAAGAAAAGGTTTGAGGGCAACTTCTGATCTAACAAGAAATAAGCGCGAACAATTAGTTGTAAAGAATAAAGAAATCACAAAATTACGAGATCAGCAGAGAGAGCATTTTAAGAGTATCGATCGATCGGCTGGCGAGTATCGAGGTGTTTATAATTCTAAATTAGATTTGGTTAATGCTTATATAGCAGAGAAGGAAAAGGCTATAGCGGACTGTACAGATAGCTCAAAAAAAGTAAGTTTAAGGAGGCAGCTTGATTTTGCTATCAATTGGAGAAAAAAGTTATTAGAGATGCCTACGCGTTATGTTGCCATCAGAGATAAATGGCTGAATGAATTACATTATTGGGCTGCTGCTCAAGGAGATGAAAGCATTGAGCACTGTTATCGCGCTCTTTTAGAGGAAGCTGCTAAAGAAGATTCTTATCAAAGTGTATTAGATGAGGCAAGGGCAGCTTTAGCTCGAGACTCAATAGAATCAAACAAGGACTATATTTTTAGAGTTGGAGAAACAGCTCAAAAGCAATTAAAAACAGTTGACAGCTCTGAAACAACGTCTCTTTTTTTAGCTGATCAGATGCAGTTGCTGAATAAGAAGATTCGAGACGATTTGGCTGGAATTTTACGTTTACTCAAACGAGAGCAAGAGAGTCTTACAGAGTATGTGGACTCTTCTTTTGAGCTCGATGAGCAAGGAGCAGCATCCGATTCAAAATCGGAATCTACAGCGAGCTCTCGATCTGAAGAAGAGGAAAGAAAACACAAGGAGTGGCTTGCCGCAATGGGTAAGTTACGTAAGCCGCCGCCGCCGCCGTCGCCGTCGGGATCGGGATCGG
>JBDQID010000334.1:0-2891 GCA_040264515.1 Chlamydiales bacterium | reverse complement strand
TCGGCATCATGGCGTTTTTTCTTTAACGAATCTTATACAAAAATTGCGCTCGCAAATTGAACTCAGGTACCGTGGTCTAAAAACTATTTCTATAAAGCAGTAGACAGGGCGGAATTAAGAGTCGAGCTGACGTTAAGATAAGAAGAGAAAGTTTTCAAAGTAGCGTAGAGCCACGCTCTACTTATGAAATTCTTTAAATAGAAAGCAGAGAAGCGCAGCTCCTCTGCTTCTAATAACAGCTTAGCAAGGCAAGCTTGACGAGCGCTCTTTGAGCGCTCTTTTCATTGCGGCTCCCATATCTGCTGGAGTTGTAGCAATCACAACGCCTGCGGCTTTAAGAGCTTCCATCTTACCCTCAGCTGTTCCTTTTCCTCCGGATACGATAGCTCCTGCATGCCCCATACGGCGTCCTGGAGGTGCTGTGACACCTGCAATAAACGCTGCAACAGGTTTTGTGCAATTATCTTGAATCCAACTTGCAGCTTCCTCTTCAGCCTGACCACCAATCTCACCAATAAGCAAAATAGCTTCTGTTTCAGGGTCATCTTGAAAAAGCTTTAAGACGTCTATGAAGTTTGTACCGTTAAGGGGGTCTCCACCAATTCCAACGCAGCTTGATTGCCCAAGCCCAAGATCCGTAGTTTGCCAAACAGCTTCATATGTCAGAGTTCCAGAACGTGAGACGACCCCCACACACCCTTTCTTATGAATATAACCTGGCATGATGCCCATTTTACAAGCGTCTGGTGTGATCACTCCTGGGCAATTTGGACCAATTAAGCGAGATGTTTTGCTATCACGCATTACACGGCTAACCTCTAACATATCACGAATTGGAACACCTTCTGTAATACACACAATAAGTTCCACACCTGCATCTTCAGCTTCTAGTACAGCATCCGCTGCAAAAGGTGCCGGAACAAAAATCAAGGTTGCATTACATCCAGTAGCTTTTCTTGCTTCACTTACCGTATCGAACACGGGAACACCCAAGATCTCTGTGCCACCCTTTCCTGGTGTGACGCCTCCGACCAGCTGAGAGCCGTACTCTTTACACTGCTCAGCGTGAAATTTCCCGGCTTGCCCGGTAATCCCCTGAACAATAATCTTTGTGTTTTTATTGACTAGTATCGCCATTTTTAAACTCCACCTGCTATTTTGATACGCCAACAACTTTGTCAGCTGCATCGGCTAAATTATCGGCTGTAATAATATTAAGGTTTGCTTCTTTGAGGATACGCTTACCTTCTTTGACGTTGGTACCTTCCATACGAACAACAAGAGGAACATTGAGATCCATATCTTGTGTTACAGAAACGATTCCTTCTGCTAAAGTACCGCAATTCATGATCCCACCAAAAATATTCACAAGGATTGCTTTAACTTTAGGATCGTGAAGAATAATACGGAATCCAGCTGCGACCACTTCCTTGCTAGCGCTACCACCAACATCTAAGAAGTTCGCAGGTGTTCCACCATGATGATTAATCAAATCCATCGTTGCCATGGCAAGGCCTGCACCGTTGACCATGCAACCAATTTCTCCGTCTAGGGCAATGTAAGCAAGATCGAACTCTTTAGCCTCGTGCTCTTGTTGGCTCCCTTGAGTTGGGTCATAGAAAGCGCCGATCTCTTTTTGTCGATAAAGAGCGTTATCATCAATTCCAAATTTGGCATCAATTGCTTTAATCTGGCCATCTTTTGTTAAGACGAGAGGATTAACTTCTAAAAGAGAGCCGTCAGACTCCATAAATGCTTTTGCAAGTGATGCAACAACGCGCATACCTTGCTTGGCGATATCACCCTTCCAACCCATAAACTTAGCTATCTTACGTAGTTGAAAAGCACGAAGTGTGCCGTCTAGCTGGATCTCTTCTTTTAAAATCCGCTCCGGCATTGTTTCCGCAATCTCTTCGATATCCATTCCGCCTTCTGGAGAGACAATAACGATTGGACGGCTCTGTTCACGATCAACAATCGCGCCAAGGTAGTACTCTTTTTCAATATCCGTTAAAGGTGCCATCAACACCTTATTAGCGACAACACCTTCTGGTCCGGTCTGATTATTTACGATCTTCATCCCCAGAAGCTGCTTGCTTACATCGAAGATCTCCTCTTTACTCTTCGTCAGCTTAACACCACCGGCCTTTCCCCTGCCTCCAGCGTGAACCTGAACCTTTACAACAGCTCGATCAAGATCGAGTTCTGTGACAACCTTTCTTACTTCTTCTTCAGTAGAAGCAACGCCAAAGTTAGGAATCGGAATCCCGTACTTTCGTAAAATCTCATACGTTTGATGTTCGTGAATGTTCATGAACGCTTTCCTTTATAAACTTGCTACTTGAGTCTTTCTTCTGCTTTGTCTATCCTGTTATGTTCTACAAAAAGTTTTCTAGCAACTTAAAAAGGTAATCGAACTTTATGGTCATGAATTTTTTAAAAGGTGGATTCGACAAATTCAAATCCGCCCTAAAAAAAACCCGCTCCTTACTCACTGACACTGTACGTAATCTAGTAAGTGGCAAGATTGATGAGGATACGCTAGAGAAATTAGAAGAACTCTTCTTCGAAGCTGATCTCGGTGTTAAAGCTTCCATGGAACTCGTTGAAAAAGTCAGGGAGATCCACAAGGCCAACCCTTCTGCCAAAGCTGAAGAGATCATTGAAGAGCTAAAGAAAGATCTTGTCGAAATGATGGGGAAAGAGTCCTTAAAGCTTAATGAAGCTCCGGCAGGAGAGCCGACAGTTGTCTTTATCATTGGCGTTAACGGAAATGGGAAAACCACATCGGTTGCAAAACTTGCAAACAGGCTAACCAACGAAAAGAAACAGGTTTTACTAGCAGCAGCAGACACCTTTAGAGCAGCAGCTACCGAACAGCTAGAGATGTG
>JBDQID010000333.1:0-2898 GCA_040264515.1 Chlamydiales bacterium | reverse complement strand
TTTTTTGTGAGAGCGAAAAAGTTCGCAAAATTCTTCTTGGGAAAAAATAAAAATTAGAGAAGTCGGGTTGTCTCCGATCTTATTATCTAATAGATACTTTCGCATAAACTCTTCGTTCGGAACCTTATCGACAAAAACAAGAGCTGGTTTGTCGTGTTCTCTCATCGGTAAGTCGTACGTTTCCATCTGTCGTCCTTTTAAAAATTCATTATATTTTTCTTTCGCTGCTACCGAAGCTTTTATGTTTTGTGTTTAAAGTATTTGAGGATTTCCAAAGCCTTTGTTTTTTTAAATTAGATTGCGTTTGAGGAGGTGTGGCTGCTGCTGCATGAGTTGCGCTCCGAAAAGAGAGATGTCGAGATGAAGAGATTTAAATGTTTCAGCGCTTCTTCCTTTTTTGAGGTAGTTGTAGAAGCGCTCTTTAAACAATGCGGCTTTTCCTTCAAATTCGGAGTCGGAGTCGCCTAGAACTACTTCAAACTTTTTAATTTCTTGGACTAGAAGAAGCTCTACGTTAATAAGTGTGAGTTCGGCTCCGGTTGTTTTAAGCTTTTTATTGTTTTTTAGGCGATCTGCGAGGTTGTTTTTTTCTCGTAATTTTTCGAGTCTCGCTAAGTACTTTTCTCGTACAGGAGATTCAAGACTTTTAGCAGCGCCTTCACTGCACTCTTGAATACGCCTTTCGTTGTGTTGCCATAACGATTTTCTATGTTTCGATGAGAATTGATTAATTGCAGTGCTGAGTATTTTATAGAGAGCGTGTGCAGCGCCAATGGTTCCCATAGTTAGGGCTCCATAGAGAGTGTTTGTGGACGTTTTTTCATCTTTAATGGTTTTTATGGATTCTTGTAAGACGGCAATCGTGTGATGTAGTTTTGTTAGTTTTTCTTCGTATTGATTTATCCATTCAGCCGAGGTTGTACCTTCGAATGCTTCTGAGAGTTGTTCGTTAACAGAGAGAAGGCGTCTTGCACCGCCACCACCGCTGGTACCACCATCTGCAGTGACCTCCGTACTACACGGTGCGCTTGGAGTTCCTGTTTGATTTCTCCATTCTCCCCAAACTTCAATTGATAGAGCCGCAATTTCTGATTCTTGAAGAATCAGGCTGCTGTTGTATTGGGAGAGAAATCCATTTAAGATTTGAATTTGGGATTCGATAGTCGATATAGATATTGTTTGGTTGTTATCACTTCCCGTTTGGTAGCCAATTGTTTGTTGTATATTTTGGATGATGTTTTGAATGGATGTAATATCGGAGGTGTGATTGGATCCTCCACTTTCAAGTTGTAAGACGCGCGTTGCATGATCGGCAAGTTGGCTTGTGTGTGAGCTTAGAGTTGTAGCGTGTGAATTTAAAGTTCCTGTGTGTGAGCTTAGTGTTGCACTGTGGCTACTCAGGGTTGCAGCTTGTGAAGTTAGATTGCTTTTTACAGCGAGCATATCGCTTTTTAGAAGGGTGATATCAGCACGGCTTGTACTTGTTTTATTCTGCAGTTCATCCACATTTTTTTCTAGCGCACATACCCTTGCTTTTAATCCTCTTGCTGTTGGTTTACCAGCAGCGTTTAAGAGGCGTCTTGATCGAAAGGTGTGAGGAGGTGGTTCTGCTTTTAGTAGTGGAGGTGTCGCTTGGCTTGATACAGGTCGAGTTGTATTTATCACACCTTTGGCTGTTACATTGTGTATTTTCGTAGCGTTGTGTCGGAGATTATCTTTTGGGGGAGCTTTAGCGGAGCCTCCTTTTCCTTCTCTAGGAGCTGCTGTTGTGGCTTCGGCAAGGGAGATACAGCTGGCGGATGCGATGAGTAGGATAAGGGGAAGGGCGATAGCCATGTTGCGGGAGACGTTAATTCCTCGGCATTTTTTCGAATGTCTGCTTGCTTTTCGCATTTGGGAGCGCAGGGAAGGTGATTTTTCATACTTTGTTTGTTGAGTGTATTTTCTTCCCCTAGATCGGCCACTTTTTGTTTTATGTACTTTTCTACAAGGGGTGTGTGAACTGTGTTGTCCTATTCTAACGTGTGTTGGCATGAAAAAACCTCTTCTTCGTTTTATGTTGAATAATATCGAAAAATGATCGTTTATGGATCTTACGTTAAAATAAATTTTTAGTTTGATGTGAGGTTGTTGTAAATAAAAACTTTTATTTTTTACACAGTTGTATCATCTGGGAGTTGAAAATGACTTTTGGATTCACCGATAGGGGAGGAGACTTCTTCAATGTTTTGTATGAGATCCCAGATGCCTCTAAGGTGCTCTGGTCCTCGACTGTCTAAAATAAACAGTTCAAGCCTTTTTTTTAGTTGTCGTTTTTTTTCTCCGATTTGCATGGAGGTTAAGGTTTTCAGGCAGCTTTCAATCTGAGAAATATCTTCATGTAGGATTCTTAAAGCGAGTACAATTTTTTTAAAGTGTTTATAGCTTTTGTTCTGTCGCAGTGCAGAAACAGACTCTGTTTTTAGGTTTTTTAAGTGCAGGCGGAGTTCTTGTTGGCATTTGAGTACAAGATTTTCTGGGATTTTTCCTCTTAAATCAATGATTTCTTTTGCAATACTATCGTAGAGTTTTTGACGTTTTTTTTGTGTGAAGCGGTAATTATTTTTACATTTTTTATTGATTACGCAGGCAAGGATAGAGGATCCTACAAGGCCTAGAAAGGGAAGAATCCAGTTGTCAATGGTACTCCAGTACTCTTTTTGTTGTTTGGAGTTCATGAAGCCGATGCCAGGATTTGTTTTTGGAGCTGTTGTAGATGGTTTTTTACTGCCTTGGATAATTGTTGTGGTTCTGTTGATATTGATAATTGGTGGAGGCTCTTGAGGTTCTTTGAAAGTGGAATTTTTCAATATTTTAATGCTGCTTTCAATTCGATCTAGTCGCTTTATGATTGGATCA
>JBDQID010000332.1:0-2904 GCA_040264515.1 Chlamydiales bacterium | reverse complement strand
ACGCCATCTGTTGCAATCAGGCGGTAGCGGGCATCTGTTGCCTGCTGCAGTTGTTTTTCTAAATCTTCCATATCATTGTTCTTATAGCGGAATCGCTTTGCTTTGCAGAGGCGGACTCCATCAATAATACTTGCGTGATTAAGGCTGTCACTGAAAATAGCGTCTTCGGGACCAAGTAGAGTTTCGAACAAGCCTGCGTTGGCGTCAAAGCAAGATGAGTATAGGATTGTGTCTTCTGTACGGAGAAAGTTTGAGAGCTTTTCTTCTAATATTTTGTGTTGATCTTGAGTGCCACAGATGAAGCGTACTGAAGAGAGACCAAAGCCGTATTTATCGAGGCCCTCTTTGGCAGCAGCGGTAACCTTAGGATTATTTGCAAGGCCGAGATAGTTGTTTGAGCATAAGTTAAGAACTTCTTTACCGTCACGGATGGAGACATTTGCTTTTTGTGGTGAGGTAATAATACGCTCTTCTTTATAGAGGCCTTGTTCTTTTAATTCGTGAAGTTGTTGTTGGAGGTTTTGTAGGAAGGAGGAATCCATTTTATTTTCCTTTTAATCGTAGTGCATTGAAAATAACAATTAGACTGCTGAGTACCATAGCTAAAGCAGCGAAAAGCGGCAACAGGAAACCGGTAACAGCTAAGACGATACCAATAGAGTTATAGAAAAAGGCCCAGAAGAGGTTTTGAGAGATAATACGTTGCCCTTTTTTTGCTTGCTTTTTGAGCTCTAAGATGACATTGAACCGTTCAGTTGTAAGAAGAATATCCGAGACGTGAATGGAGATGTCTGTTGCAGAGACAACAGATATGCCAATTTGTGCTGCTGTAAGTGCTGGAGCGTCATTAATACCATCTCCCATCATGCACACAATTTCTCCGCTCTGCTTGAGCTCTTCGATAAATTCGCGTTTTTCAAGAGGTGATTTTTCGTAGTGATAGCTGGAAAATGAACACTTTTTTGCTACGCTTTCAACGGGTTCTTTTGCATCACCTGATAGCAAAATGGTTTTTGTTGGTTTTAGTGCTTGTATGGTTGTAAGAGCCCCTTTTTTAAGAGAATCCGAGAGTGTTATTTTAGCTAAGAGTTTTTGATTTTCAGCGTAAAAAACAGTGGAGTTAGAGTCTGGATTTTTCTCTTTTAAAGGAACTGTGATTTGTAACAATTTCATAAACGCTTTTGAACCAAGAGCTCTTTTTGTTTCAGATTTGATTCCTTTTCCGGGAACTTCTTCGGCTTGCTCTGGAGCTATCCCATTGCCTGGAATGGATTGTGCGATGGCAGTTGAGATTGGATGGTTGGACTGCATTGCAAGGCCCTTTAAGCGTGCAGCTTGATCGGAGCTTACTCCTTCGAGTCCGTCTTTAACCTTAAATAGTCCTTCAGTGAGAGTTCCTGTTTTATCAAAAACAAAAGCGCTCTCTTTGCCAATAAGTGGCAGGATGCCGCGGTTGCGAACAATAACGCCAATTCCAGCTAAGCTGTTCATTAAAAGAGATTCAGCTAAGGGGGCTGCGATTCCGATGGCACAGGGGCAAGAGATAAGGAGAATAGAGATTGCTCTTACGACGGCTTGTTCGGAAGTCGCTTCAAAAAAAGCCCAGAGAGTTAGCGCTGTTGAAAAAGCAATAAGCAGTATGGCAGGAACAAACCAACGAATGATAGAATCGACAGCTCGTACGTAAGGTGTTTTATGTGCAAGGTCTTGTTCGATGAGTTTGATAATTGTTTTTAGAGTTGATTGTTCTTCATTTTTTGTAACTTCTATGACAACTCTTCCACTTTTTAAAATGGAACCGGAGACAACAGCAGATTTTTGCTTTTTAAAAACAGGGATTGCTTCACCTGTGATTAAAGATTCATCACAGGCGCCCTCTCCTTTTATTACTTGCCCGTCTAAGACAACTTTTTCTCCTGCTAAAACAGTAAGGTGATCACCACACTGGATCTCTTTGACGGATACAAATCTTTCTGTTCCATCGGATTGAATTTTTCTTCCCTTTCTTGGTAGAGAGCGCGATAGGCGAAGTAGAGCCTCTCTTGCCGAAAATTTAGCTTTTGTTTCTATGATTTTTCCTAAGAGCACAAAAACAATAATTGTTGTCATGGAATCAAAGTAGACGTGTACCGTTCCACGTAGAATATTATGTAGGGAAAGGCCAAAGCTTGTAGTGATTCCTAGTACAACCAATGTTTCCATTCCAAAAACACCGACTCTTAAGCTTGTAAAAAAACGCCGAAAAATTGGCCATGCACCAAAAAAAAGGGCTGGAAGAGAGATGAAGAGTGAAATCCAAGCAAAAAGACGCGCATCTTCGAGACTACCTCCCCATAAATCATAGGCGTACAAAGGGTAAGAGAACATCATGATATTCAGTGCGCAAAAAATAGAGACTGTTAAGCGGAGATAAAGAGAGCGGCTGACTTTTCTTTTTTCTTTATCTTGTAGGAGGGAGGCAGAATAACCTAATTTTTTTATGAGAGCTAAAAGAGACTCTTTAGAACGGTGTAGTGGAGAGTATTCAATTGACGCTAAGTCTGTTGCGTAATCAACAACACAATTAATAACTCCCTTTTCTTGTAGCAGCAGCCACTTGATGATTTCAGCACAAGAGGGGCACCACATATCTGTGATTTCTAAATGTAGACACTCTTTTTCCGTATCATCAACTTCGATTTTATTTTGTCGAATTTCTTCGAGAAGTTGTGGATTGGAAATAAGTCCGGATGTTACAGCTTGTTGGAAAATAGGATTGTCCTGGTAGTCATCGAGTTCTTGCTTTGATGCTGACGCAACGAGTCGCTTGGGGAAAAGAGCCGGTTCTGGCCCATTTCACCGGCACAAAAGGGAATCTCCTTCTTGCGAATGCCTTGCAATTGCAATAAAAGAGAAAGACTGTTT
>JBDQID010000331.1:0-2913 GCA_040264515.1 Chlamydiales bacterium | reverse complement strand
CCTCGTGCTTTTTTAGTCGCAATGGAAATGTCGGGCGGATTTGGAGATGCAATTTTGAGTGGTATGATGCCGGTAATGATGGTGTGGATAGGCCGTTATCATATGAATTTTAAAGGTTTCCGTGCAATGGGTGGTGGAAAAGTTATCCTTGTTGCTGTATTTTGTTTCTATTGTGCCATCTTTGGTTTAGAACTCTTCGAACAACTAAAAGGCCTGGCGATCGTCAGTGCAGATTAAATAGATAAAGGTTTTCATTATGGGTCTTGGAATTGCTTTTAAAGCGTTTTTTAAAGCGTTAAAAAATAAAAAAGAAGCTGAAAAGTTTGTTAATACTGAAGAAAACTTACAGATAAAAGAAGAAACAACAGATCATTCGCATTTGCGCCTTTTGCAACTCTTACAGCACTCAGGACGCCTTGTAGACTTTCTTCAAGAAGATATTTCTGGATTCAACGACGCTCAGGTCGGGGCCGTTGTAAGGAAAATACACGAAGGGTGCAGAGGCAGCCTTGAAGATTTCGTCACCGTCCGTCCACTCTTCGATGAGCAGGAAGGTGCCAACGTTACAATACCTGAAAATTACGATCCAGCTGAAGTGAAAGTTGTTGGTAATGTGAAAGGGGACGCTCCTTACAAGGGGATCTTGCGCCATCGCGGATGGAAGGCTCACAAACTTTCCCTTCCAAAACAGGTCGGAGAGATACAACAAGCAGTTCTTGCACCAGCAGAAGTGGAATTATAAAATGAGCAACACAAAATTTATTATCGGTATCGATCTCGGAACAACTAACTCCACAATGGCGTATGCACCTGTTTGTCTGAATTCAGATAGCCCAGAAGAAATTCAGCAGTTTGCCATACCACAAATTAGAGCAGCAGGTGCTCTTGCTGAAGCTGACACCCTTCCTTCTTTTCTTTATTTTCCTCTTGAAAATGAGAAAACAGAACTCGAATGGGCAAAAGAGCGCTCTTTTTGCGTTGGAGAGTTTGCCAAAGAGCGCGGAGGAGAAATTCCGGATCGTTTGATCGCATCGGCTAAATCATGGCTCTGTCACGACGGTATCGACAGACGCGCACAGTCGCTTCCTGTAGACAGCGATGGGCAAAAAATGAGCCCAGTAGAAGTCACAGCGGAGTTTTTAAGGCATTTGTCCGAGGCGTGGAATCAGAAAAATCCAGAAGCGCCTTTTATCGAGCAAACGGTTCTTGTTACCGTTCCAGCATCCTTTGATCCAGCTGCACGTCAACTCGTTCAAGAAGCTGCAGAAATGGCAGACTATCCCGAAATGATTCTTCTCGAAGAGCCACAAGCAGCCTTTTACTCTTGGCTTGATCTCAAAAGCGAGACGTGGAGAGACGAGCTTGCTGTCGGAGACCAAGTATTAGTTGTTGATATCGGAGGCGGTACAACAGACTTTAGTCTGATTGCGGTTAATGATAGCGGTGGTAACTTAGAGCTAGAACGCTTAGCTGTGGGCTCACATCTGCTCTTGGGTGGTGATAACATGGACTTAGCCCTTGCTCACTTTGCTAAAAATAAGTTAGAAGAGCAAGGCCACAATATCGACGACTGGCAGCTGCAAGCACTTGTACATGCATGTCGAAAGGCAAAAGAGCAACTTTTAAGTAGTGAAGCTCCGGAGAGTATCGATGTTACAATTCAAGGGCGTGGTAGTTCATTGATCGGAAGTTCTCTCACAGCAGAGCTAAAGCTTGATGAAGTACAGAATTTGATTGTTGATGGATTCACTCCAATGATTGAACACAGTGAGATTGCAGCTGATAATTCTCGCTTAGGACTGCAGCAGCTTGGCTTACCTTATGCTAAAGATCCACGTATCTCAGCACAGCTTGCAAAGTTTTTACAAAATGGATTGCCAACAGCGATTTTGTTTAATGGCGGAACTATGAAGGCTCAGGCACTTCAAACGCGCTTGTGTGACTTATTGAACAGTTGGAGCCAAGCAAGCTCAAAGCCAGAAGTGAAGCTTTTAGACGGTGCAAATTTGGATTTTGCGGTAAGCCGAGGAGCTGTCTGCTACGGTTTAGCACGCCAAGGAAAAGCGATCCGTATCAAAAGTGCTATACCGCAGAGTTATTACGTCGGTGTTGAAGACTCCGTCCCTGCCATTCCAGGCCTTCCCGTACCCCTCAAAGCACTATGCGTTGTTCCATTCGGTATGGAAGAGGGTTCCGAGGTTGAAGTTAATGCTCAAGAGTTCGCGCTTCTTTTAGGAGAGCACGCCTCTTTTCGCTTTTTTTCCAGATCAGGCTCGGTTTTATCAGACGGAACCAAGCCTGAAGTTGGCATGATGCTTAAAAATTGGAAAAGTGAGCTCCAAGAGTTGCATCCAATTGAAACAGTACTTGATAAAACAGATGAAGATGGAAAAACTGTTCGCATTAAGCTTAAAGCCAAGGTAACAGAACTCGGAGTCTTAGAGCTATGGTGTGTTGCAACAGACGGTCGAGAGTGGAAGCTCGAGTTTGACACACGCAAAGATAGCGCTATTTTACAGCACTCTTCCCTTACTTGAGTTTATGAATTCGAAGAAGGCGATTTTGACTGGTTTTAAGAGTCTATTCACAAATTCAATGTTAATAGAAGGTGAGCTCGACTCTTAATTTAGCCTAGTATTTTAGTGCTGGGACTGAAGTTTGGCACTTTTTTTGTGCCTACAACAGCTCGGTCTCGAATTCAGACAGACGATGAGTGTACTTAAGACCACGGTAGTGGTCGTTTCTCTCTTTAGCCCAGCACTTTAGTGCAGGGAAAAGATAGAAAAACATCTATGCCACGGTAGTGGCATCTCTCAGGATCTCAAAGTTAAAAAAGAAGAGAAGTACCGCTGTCGCGGCACACTGTCCTTATTATCCCGTCCCAGCACTAAAGTGCTGGGCTAAAGAGAGGTG
>JBDQID010000330.1:0-2940 GCA_040264515.1 Chlamydiales bacterium | reverse complement strand
GGTGAAGACTCTTTTGAGGGGATTGGCCGTGTTCGGTGTGTGTTTGAGGAACAAGAGATTGCTAGATTAAAAAACTCCTTCCACTTGAGAATATAATGAAAGAAGAAGAAAAAGAAACAAAGTCGATACTTGATGTCCGTCACCTTGTAAAGTCTTATAGCGGACGACGTGTTGTCGATGGCCTTTCCTTTAAAGTTAATGAAGGTGAGATTGTTGGTCTTTTGGGCCCGAATGGCGCTGGAAAGACAACAGCCTTTTATATGACGATAGGTTTGATCCGTCCCGATACTGGCAAGGTACTGTTTCGCGGAATGGATGTAACAGCGTATCCCGTGCATCAGCGTGCGAAGATGGGTATGGGTTATTTGGCGCAAGAGCCTTCAGTTTTTAGAGATTTGACGGTCGAGGAAAATATTCTTTGTATTTTAGAGAATTTGAATTTAAACCGAGTGCAGAGACAGCAACGTTTAGAAGAGCTTTTAGATGAGCTTAACCTTGAGCCGTTGGCGAAAAAACGCGCTTCTGGTTTGTCCGGAGGAGAGCGACGACGTCTTGAAATTACGCGTGCTCTTGTAACGAACCCTTCTTTTTTGTTGCTTGATGAGCCTTTTGCGAACATTGATCCTATTGCTATTCACGACGTAAAGCAGATGATTCATCACCTTGCAGAAAAACGGATCAGCGTATTGATTACCGATCACAACGCTCGCGAAATTTTTAGTATCGTTGATCGTAGCTATATTGTCTGTTTGGGAAAAGTTATGCTAGACGGTACTGTTGAGGAGCTTGTTAATAATGAAGACGCGAAGTTACATTACCTGGGATCGGAGTTCTCTCTTTAAAACTAGCGTGAGCTCGACTCTTAATTTAGTCCTGTTTACTGGTTTATAGAAATAGTTTTTAGGCCACGGTAGTGGTTGTTTCTCTCTTTAGCCCAGCACTTTAGTGCTGGGACAGGATAAAAAACAATCTATGCCACGGTAGTGGTATTTCTCAGGATCTCAAAGTCAAAGGGGAAGAGAAGTGTCACTACCGTGACACAATGTTTTTATTATCCTATCCCAGCACTAAAGTACTGGGCTAAAGAGAGAAACGACCACTACCGTGGTCTAACACTATTACCATAAACGATTTAACGTCGATCGATTAGAGCACATCTACGACAACAGCGTAAGAAATCACATGAGCTTTGGTTTATTTAATCTACACCTCCTAGCGTGGCATAGATTTTTTTCTATCTTTCCCAGCACTAAAGTGCTGGGAGTGAAGTTTGGATTTGCTGGTATGAGATTTATTCGTTTGGCTAAACGTGGAGATCGTAATAAATATTGGCGTATTAACAAGATCGAATGCAATGCCAAGCGGGAAAAGGTCATGGCAGAAATCCAAGCCTGTGGCCAATCTTGGTATAAACTCTCAAATTCTCAAACGAGCTGCTGATACGCTTGGAGAAGGGATGCGAAGAGTGTATCTGTTTTTTTTTGTCGGAGCTCTTGCTTGCTTAGAGTTGTATTATTTTGGAATTTATTAAGGTCGATTTCATCGCAGAATGCGATGTGAGCTGGGCCATGTTGAACAAGGCGAGGCTCACCTAGTGCGCCACCAACGGTTTCGGGTGGCGGTAGCAGGTTGTAGGTGAAAAGGGCCATTGGGTAAAAGTGAGTGGTTGTTTTTGCCTGTTTTGCAATCAGATGAAACATCTCGACGCTTTGCCTATCGAAGGGAGCAACCTCGATTGCGCCCTTTTCGTTACGTCGATCCCTTCCTCCGCTTGGAGCGACATAGATGCAGCAGCCACCCTTAGCTAGCAGCTCTTGCATTTTCGCTAAAGTGCGTTTATTGTGCTGCTGCTTGTTAGCTTTTTCTTCTGCAGGGTGCTCAATATGTTTTTTTGAGTACACAGAAAGGAGGTTGCAGCCCATGCTGAAGGGGATGGCAAGCGGGTCAGTTGTGACTCTGTGTCCGGCAACGTAGATGAGATTCGAGGCGAAATCTGGAAATTGATCTTCTAAAAGTAGTCCGATGAAAATAGGATCGGGCTCTGTCTGGTGATTGGCAAGCAGGATGACATTCTCACCCTTTGCAAGCTGCTTTTGTATTGTCAGAAGATTATCAAATCCTAAGATTTTTGATTTTTTTTTATTTAAGAGAGGCCGAAGAAAGTTAAGTCCGAAATTATAGTAATCAAAAGGAGAGCGGATGCCTTGATGGTACGGCCCAAATATGAAGGGAGAAGAGAGCTGCTCTTTTATTAGTTCCGAAAATGTTGAAAGTAGCGCTTCTTGTTCAGCCGCGTCGTAGTCTGATTTATCAAGTAGCGCTTTATAACTGTCAAAAAAGAGCTTTAAAGTCTCGTTGAATTGATCACCGTTCAAGGAGGTTTCCACTTATCGTAGAAAAAAATTGGAACTCGTTAATATGGAGTGTGTCGTCACTGCCGAATTCCAAATGTGCATTTAAGCTTTCTGCAACTTTCGCTAAATGATCTTTTTCAGACAGCTTGATGTAATGAGCAAGCTCTGGGTGAACAACGAGTTTTAGAGCGAATTGTTGCTGATGATTGACCATTTTTTTCAGTGTACGCTCGATTTCGATGGAAACGGTTTCATTGTTTTTGATGAAGCCGGAGCCGGTGCAATAAGGGCACTCTGTTAGCATTGTTTGGGTCAGAGGCTCGCGAATTCTTTGGCGCGTCATCTCAACAAGAGCAAATTCGCTCATTCGAAGGATTGTTCCCTTGGCAACGTCTTCTTTCATACAGTCGCGTAGTCGTTCTAAAACGCGGCGTTGGTTTTTACGTGCGCGCATATCGATGAAGTCGATGATGATAAGGCCGCCGATATTTCTAAGGCGTAGCTGTCTGGAGATCTCTTCGGCAGCTTCGAGGTTAATGCGGACAAGGGTTTCTTCGACATTTCCGTTCGAATTTGTGCTGCGTCC
>JBDQID010000329.1:0-2941 GCA_040264515.1 Chlamydiales bacterium | reverse complement strand
TTGTTACCGGAAGCTTCTATATTATGAAAGAAGCGCGCCTTAGCCTACCCTGAGGATGACAACTTCCTAACGTCAGTTCGACTCTTAATTCCGCCCTGTCTACTGGTTTATAGAAATAGTTTTTAGACCACGGTAGTGTTACCTATGTCAGTTGATTATACAAGACCACGGTAGTGGTCGCTTCTCTCTTTAGCCCAGCACTTTAGTTCTGGGGGGGGCTAATAAGAACAGTGTGCCGCGGCAGCGGCACCTCTCTTCTTTTTTAACTTTGAGATCCTGAGAGATACCACTACCGTGGCATAGATTTTTTTCTACCTTTCCCAGCACTAAACTGCTGGGCTAAAGAGAGAAGCGACCGCTACCGTGGTCTTGTATAATCAACTGACATAGGTAACGCTACCGTGGTCTAAAAACTATTTCTATAAACCAGTAGACAGGGCGGAATTAAGAGTCGAACTGACGTTAGGAAGTTGTCATCCTCAGGGTAGGCTAAGGCGCGCTTCTTTCATAATATAGAAGCTTCCGGTAACAAGGAGTAGTTCTTCGTTGCTAACTGCAGAGTGTAGGGCAAGTTCAATGGTTTTTTTTACGGAAGGAATTTTGGAGCTCACTTGGCATTTAAGTGCATAAGAGAGCTCTTTGACTTTTAAGCTGCGTGGATTGTTTGTATCTACTAAATGGATGTAGTCGCTATTTTCAGCAATGATTTGCAGAGAGTGCTCGTGCTCTTTACCTTTTGAGAGGCCGAGAAGAGTTCGGATTTTTCGATTGGGGAACTCTTTTTTTATCCTTTGGTAGAGCCTTTTAAAGGCGTCTGAATTGTGAGCGACATCAAAGATAATGGGTAGTTCTGCATGGTTAAATCGCTCAAATCGGCAAGGTGCTTGGAAGCTTATTCCGTCTTCGATGGCTTTGTTTGTGAGGGTGAGTTGTTGCTTGAGAAAGTAAAGTGCGGCTTTTGCAACTCTTTGGTTTTCCTCTTCGCTGTTTTCTTCTTGTGGCTCTAGAGCAATTAGAGGAGATTTTTTTTCTTGAGCGATAGCTCTTAAAGTTGGTAAGTCTGCAAAGGGGCCGAGGATTAGAGGGACTCTCTCTTTGATAATGCCTCCTTTTTCTTTTGCTACAGCCTCTTTTGTACTTCCAAGTTGTTGTGTGTGTTCTAAAGAAATAGAAGTGATAGCACAGAGTAGAGGGGTAACGATGTTTGTTGCATCGAGCCTGCCACCAAGGCCAACTTCAAGAACCGCGATGTCCACGTTTGCGTCTTGAAAAGCTAGTAGAGCCACGGCTGTGACAACTTCAAAGTAAGTTGCTTGAATATCGTATCGATCGAGAAGTTCAAAAACATGTGATAAGAGCGCATCTGCTTTTTCCAAAGAGATACTTCTGTGGTTGATTTGGATGCGTTCTGTAAAGGAGTCGATATGAGGAGATGTGAACAGCCCGGTTTTATATCCAGCAAGAGAGAGCGCGTTTGCTATTTTTGTACTAACTGAGCCTTTGCCATTGCTACCGGCGATAAGAACTGTTGGGAAGTTTTTATGAGGGTGCCCTAGAAGCTTGTCAATTTGTTGGATATTTTTTAGACCGGCTTTTTTTTTGTTAAAAAAACCAAGCCGGTCTAGTCGTTCTAGCATTAGCGGATTGCTGGGATCCATTCAAAGATTTGCTTCTCTTTGAGGTATGCTTGTAGACGTTTAAGAGCGACAAATGAGCCTGCGATACCCATTGAGAAGACGAGCCGCTCAAGAATAACAACAGGAATTAATGAGAGCCACATTTGAGCTGTCATATCAAAGCAGTATAGAAATACGATACTTCCAACAGCGTGTGCTGTAAAAGTTGTTCCCAAGCTTCTAGCAAATAAAGAGCGATCACGGAAGAAGTGGCATACTATTGGGATTATCCAAAAAAGAGAGTATGCAGCAGCTTCTCTTCCAACAGGATGAAGGTTAAAGGTGATAAAGCAAGCGATAGGGATCAAGAGAATACGTGCATCTTTTTTTGCAAAATAGAGAGTTGAGGCAAGAGTTGGTAGGCGAAGTAAAAGCAGTAAACTTGCAAGAGCTGCACCGTGGAAAACAGAATTCGTAAGTTGAGTGATAAGAATCATTGCAATACCGAAGGGAATACCAAAGAAGCTTGCGGAGAGCGGAGCTAAGAAGTGGTAGAGAGAAAAGCGTACTTCGGTTCCAAGGATAGAGGTGAAGCTTACTTGCAGAGCAAGAAAGGAAAGTAGGGTAAAAAGAGTGAAAAAGAGGCCCTTTTTCAGCGGAAGTGTGAATTGATTGTTCATTTCTGTTCTTTTGTTAAATGGATGTTGCAAACATTTTCTCATGTCAGAATATAATTCTTCAAGGGGAATTTACTTAATCGACATCGAGTCTTTCTAGCTGATCGCTAAACCATAGAATTCTCTCTATTTCACTGCTAATTTCACTGTGGGTCATAGCGGCCTTTGTTGTGGTTGTGGGGTAAAGTGAAAGAGTTTGAGGGGAGCCAGAGATGTGGAATATGCAACCGGCTGTTATCATGTAACGAGATTTAATTGAAACAGTTAGGTTGTAGATTTTAGCAATCTTTTCAAATGTGGCTTTGTGCTCTTTTGGAAAGCTTATCCAGGTGATTTGAAGTGTGTTTAAGATTCTGTTTTGTGTTTTAAAAAGAGAGGTTGTTGTCGAATTAGAGCGGTGAAAGGAGATCTTTTCAAAAGCTAAAAGAGCAAGATTTGTAGTTTGGGGTTCCAAATGTGTGGCGTAAAAAATATGGGATTGTGATGCATCGAGCCTGTCATTATTTACATTAAAGTGCGATACGCCATTTATGGATCTTGTTTCTATTGGATTTATCCCTGTAAAGCTCATGCTTATTCTTTTATTTTTACGGTTATGAGGCTGTGTAGTGTACTTAATTTATATAAATAAAGAACAGAGGATTACTG
>JBDQID010000328.1:0-2955 GCA_040264515.1 Chlamydiales bacterium | reverse complement strand
TTGAGTCTGAATCACTGTACGATTTCAAATTTCCTGAAAAAACAGTGCTTGTGATGGGATCTGAAGGTAAAGGGGTTCAACCGCTGATCAGCAAACGTTCTGATCACAAAGTTCATATCCCCATGCTCGGAAAGATCAACTCACTTAACGTATCTCAAGCAACCTCCGTATTCCTCTCCTATTGGCACTCCTGAGAACCTTTGAAAATCCCCAAATATTTTCAACGCAAAGATGCAGAGACGCAAAGAAAGTTATCGATCTAAAAAGGTGCATGAAAAACTTAGATTAAGGGTTTTGAAGCTCAATGGCCTTCTTTAACCCTCTTCCCTCTTTACGTTGAAAATATTTGGGTGGCAAAACGTAACCCTACTTCGCACTCCTTTAATATTAGAATACATAAAAAGAGAATGAAATATGAGTTCTTGCACACCTAGCACCACAAGTATTATTACACACACATCAAAACCACCCGTGCCTGAAAATAAAAAAGCTACAGCTGTGTGGTGCGGGCGATCAGTCCGGAGTATAGAACAAAAAGCCACACAGGTTCCCAAAGCTCTTATTGGACATATTTGCACTGCGTGTAGGAGTCAAAAACCGTGCTCACAAGAGACAGCACATCTTTACTACTACCCTTCTAAAAACAGTCGATTTCCCGATTGGAAAAAAACATGTATCACATGTTCTAACAAAAGAAGCGAAAGAAGAAAACGCAGAAGGTCCAGTTTTTTAAAAGAGGAGTCTGAGAGTTCTAAACTAAAGCGTTTGCAAAAAAAATATGCGGAGCTTTCTGAAAAATATAAAGCTTTAAAAACTGCTGTAAAACAAGAGAGGCTACTTGCCCCTGAATTGTCTATCTTTTGTAAGCCTATTATCGAGACAACAAACCCTCCACCCACATTCACGGCAGAAGAATTAAATGCTCTATTCCTGACTCCGGACGAAAGCATAGACTATTTAATAAACATGCCGCTAGAAGAGCTCAAAAGGACGGCCGAAGATTACTCTTCTCCTCTACTTTCTCTAGAAGATTTATAGACAAACAGCTAAAATGCCACTCTTTTACCAAAACTAAAGAGTGGCACTTATGACCTCGAAACCAAACACCTTTGTCACGACAGTAGACACCGAAATTGAAAAGCAACTGCGCCACGACTTAGAAGAACAAGGTTTTTCTTTTGCTACACCGCCTTATAGTTTGTTCGCTGCGAAGAAAAAAGGCGTCTCTTGTACACTTTACCAATCTGGAAAGTTGGTGGTACAGGGTAAGGAGATGAGTTCTTTTATTGAGTTCTATCTTGAACCCCAAATTCTAAAAAGTTTTGACTTCAGTTACAGAGAGCTTAACCTGGATAAAACCGCGCGTATTGGTATTGACGAATCCGGAAAGGGTGATTTCTTCGGTCCACTTTGTATTGCTGGTTTATTTGCGGGCGGAGACGATGTGGAAGCTTTGCAGAAGATCGGGGTTGCTGACTCGAAAAAAATCAACGACAAGAAAATTCTAACGCTTGCAAAAGAGATCCGTTCAAACTTCGACTACCATGTTATTAAAATAGGCCCAGCAAAATACAACGAACTCTATAGTAAATTCCGCAATCTCAACCGCCTACTTGCTTGGGGTCACGCTACAGCGATCGAGACCCTTATGGAGAAAACAGGCTGCCAAAATGTCATTATCGACCAATTCGCTGCCGAACACGTTGTTGAAACTGCTCTTAAAAACAAAGGATTGTCTCCAAATTTAAAACAGAGGCACCGTGCGGAAGAAGATGTTGTGGTAGCTGGTGCATCTATTCTTGCAAGAGCTACTTTTCTTGATGGAATCAACCAGCTAAGCAAGCAATACGGAGTCCAACTTCATAAAGGCGCATCTCCGCAAGTTATTCAAGCTGGAAGAGAGATCGTTCGCAAGCACGGTCCTGAAATTTTAACCCAAGTCGGCAAAGTCCACTTTAAAACATACAATGATATCTTATGCTAAAACATCTTCGTCTTTCTAATATCGTACTCGTTGAAAACAGTGATCTCTCATTTTGTAAGGGACTAAATATTCTATCCGGGGAAACTGGCGCTGGAAAATCTGCGATGCTTAAAGCGTTAGAGTTGTCCATTGGGCATCGTGGCGGCAGTAAGTTACTACGAAAAGGTGCAAAAAAGGGTTATGTGGAAGCTGCTTTTTGTATTAAAGAAAACAGTAGCTTATGTGAGATTCTCGATGAGGCTGGCATTGAACATGAGGTCTCAGAGCACTTGATTGTCAAACGAGAGCTCTCGGAGAGAAGTCGTTCATTTATTAACAATCAGATGGTACAACTTCCACTTTTACAAAAAATTGGCACCTATCTTCTGACTATCGTCTCTCAACACTCCCACCAACTGCTAAAATCCAAAGAGTACCCCAGACACATCATCGACATCTTCGGTGAGCATCAACCTCTCGCTTTTCAAGCAGCAGAAACGTTTGACCAACTTAAAAGTCTAAGAGAAGAGCTCGATAGACTTAAAAATCAAGAAGCTAAGCGTTTTCGTGAGATCGAAGTGTGTCTCATGGAGATCAGTGAAATCGAGGAAGCGCAACTTAAAGAAGAGGAAGAAGACGATCTCTTTGCGGAACTTAGCCGCCTGACAAATGCAGAAGAGCTCTCCAACGGGCTCGAAGCGATTGCATCAATCCTCACGAAAGAGCCCAGTGGAATTTTAGCGCAGCTCCGCTCTATCAGCTCTCACTCCTCTCACCTGATGAAGCTCGATAACGCGTTCGAAGAAATTGATCAGGGGATAGCAAGCTCCCGGCTAGAGCTCCAAGAAATCAGTTACAACCTCCTTTCCTATAAAGGCCAATTTTCTCAGGATCCAACCCGTCTCTCCTTTGTTAACGAGCGCCTGCAGCTCATTAACCAACTCAAGCGTAAATACGGTGACTCTGTTGCAGAGATTTCCACATATTTAGAC
>JBDQID010000327.1:0-2962 GCA_040264515.1 Chlamydiales bacterium | reverse complement strand
GTTATAACCATCTCCTCCGATTTGAGGCATCTTAAAGCCATTAAATATAAAACTAAAGAAATCCCCTATTTTGGAGGCGCCACTCGAAAAAAGGTCTACAACTCTTTCTGAAAAAGTCATTTCCGCTCTTTTAGCAGTTACTGTTACTTCTTCGATTTCACGGCCTTGGTGCGTTGTAGTCCCAAAGGTAGCTGTTTGTCCTCCAGGCATAGGAATTTTCATCTCAGGCATCTTAATTTCCATCTTGCCTCCTCCAGCTCCGTCCATGCCCTTCATAAGTAAGTAACCAGCTCCAGCAACTCCTGCAATAGTTAGTATAGTTTTGCCGGCCTTGCCCGCCGAGCTATTATCACCTCCGTCACCGCTACCTCCGTCACAACATTCGACTTTGACTCGAGTTTGTATTTCTTTAGTCAGAACGTCCTCTAATTTTTTAGCCATGTTGGTTCCGCCTTCTTCTAAGGTTTCTCCAACCTTTAAGGACAGTTGTTCTTCCTGAAGAATTCTTTCCATTTTCTCCGCTATATCTTCGCCTGGAGGGAAAAGGGCATCCATTATAGCATCAACTAACATAGTTTGTAGTCTTTTTATTGTTGCATCCGCAATTGTATGTATAAAAGATATCATTGCTTCCTTGAAAGACATATCCCCCGATACTAAACCAGAAAGTGCATTGTTTAATCCATCTCTGAAGCTTTGTTCAAATGTTTGAGCCATTTGCCCTTGGAACGAAGTATCCTCAAAAGCTTGCTTCATTTTATCTAATGTTAAATCTACTGTTTCTAGGGCTGTACTTCGTGTTATTTCTGCAGTTTCTCTACCTAAACGAGCTGTTTCTTCTATGCTTTCATCAATAGCTGCAAACATTTCTGTCGCACCGTGTATATACATGGTCTTGTCGTCTTTAACAGCCATTTCATACTCTATTTTTGCAAGTTTATTTCTTAACTTCAGCTGTTTTTCTTCCATGTGAAGCTGAGTCATCTTCATCTTAAACTCGCGATTGATTTGTGCAGTTTTTAGTTTTACAAGATGTTCCTCTAGCTTAATTCGAGCTTCCTGCTCTTTGCGAGGATTTACAAAACCTCCTTCACTTCTACTAGATAAAAGGGCTCTTTCAAATCGTGCATTTAGGCTATTTTCCATTGCTGCGGCTTGCTCTTTTACATAGCCCATTTTCTTTTCTTCTAAAGAAACGAGTTGCTGAATTAAGTTAAGTCTTTTCTGCTCTAAGGTTAGTCCTTGCTTTTCTTTTTTAAGATCATTAATTTTTAACTCGCGATCCGCAAGCTCATTTACAGTTGCTAAACGTACGCGCGCTAGAGCGACTGCATTTTCTGCTTGCGCATTGTTATCTCTTGCGGTTTGTAAAGCTTTTTCGTCTGCTTGCGACCCCTCTCTTTCTAAATTTTCAAGCACAGTTTGAGTATTTAATTGGTCTCTTACTGCTTTTGCTACTTTGTTTTGCTGATCTGATATTTTTAACGCAATATTTGCTCTTTCTTGAGTTAAAGGATCAAGAGTTTTTGCCCGTTCTCGAGCTATTGCAACCTCTTGTTCTGCATCACGAAGTGCTTCTGTCTGGCGACGAAGTTCTGCATAAACTTCTAAAATTTTCTGGGAGCCTCCAAATAGTTCATCAACCTCTTTTTGACGATCTATAAGCTCTCCGGTAGCACTTGAAGTTTCTTTGATTGCATCAGCAGATGTCTGCATTTCTCGAATATAGGCAACCATATTTTCAACGCTACCTTCATTTAATATTTCATTTTGCTGAGTGAGTCGATCTGTAAAAGCTTGATTATCGGCAGCAGTGCCTCCTGCAGCTAAACCTAATGCTTTAATTTTTTCTGCTTGTTTATCAAAGCTAATATTATTATCTTCTAAAATTGCTGCCAGTTTAGGATTACCGAGGGCTTCTGATAACTCAGCCCACTGCGCTCTAACATCCGAGATTGCTTTAGCTTGTTTTCCTTTATCTGTTATTTGCTGTATTTTACGTACAGTTTCTCCTAGATTTAAAGTTGCGAGAGCATTTAACCTTTTTACAGCATCAAAACCCTCGGCACCCTTGCCAATGGCCTCTACACTTCTTCGAAAAGCATCTATATCATTTGTTACGTCTCTTACAATTTCGGATTGATTACGCGCATCTCGAATATCTTGTGCCCACCCTTGAACAGTATTCTGTAGGTCAGAACCTTGGTAAGCTTGTTCCAAATTTAAATTTAACCCTACTTTACTTCCCAGCCAATCCAAGCCGCGCGCAAAAAAGTTAATCATATTATCAAAAGCAAGTACCCACTCTTGAAAAATTTCAATAATTGTCTGAACACTAAAAGCAGCAAAAATACCTCGTCCTAGAAGTTTTACTCCTTTTCCTATCTTTTTTAAAGGGCCCTCTAATCGCAGTAGGCCTCCAGAAACATACTTATTAATATTTGCACCAGCAATTTTTGCTTCAAGAGTAATTGTTTTGAAAAATCTTTTAAAACGATTTTCAGTTTTTAAAGATTCAGCTTGAGAAGCTTTAAAACCTTTTCCAATTTGACGAGCAATATCAATTCCAACCTCTGCAAAAATACCCCTAGTTATTTTACCGGATTTTTCATACTGAACTTCTGCCGAACGTAATGCTTTTTCAAGATTTGCTTTATCTGGGCCTTTAAGAGCCCCTACTCCCCCTTCAGCAAGACGAGCAAGAATTGGACTAGTTGCTCCACCAGCCATTGCACGTTTAGCCCCGGCTTGAGCTACTCTAGCGCCTTTTTGTCGCATTTTTTCTGCTGTAGCATTTGTGCGCTCTAATGCTTTTTTATATTCTTTTAAGTCATCTTTTGCTGAATCTACTGCGGCTTGGTGGCCATCTTTCCACTCATCTATCTTGTCACTAAATTTATCAAAAGGTACAATGGCTCGAACAATTGAAATTGCAAACACAGCAAATGCAGCAATCGCCAGT
>JBDQID010000326.1:0-2967 GCA_040264515.1 Chlamydiales bacterium | reverse complement strand
TTTTTCTGTATTGGATTTGTAGCTGAGTTAAATTAAGAAACCGGATTTTAAACTCATGGATGTTTTTTGAATTTAGTAAGTGTGGAGACTCCCTTATAAGATCAAGGAGGTCTTTAATCGAAATGGATGCTTTTTCATCACTGGAATGTATCAATAATTCTCTTTGTTCTAAGCCTCTATTCCCAGCTTCATACTCATATTGATTTTGTAAATTTCTCTCACTTTTTGCAATATTGAAGGAAGACGGTACTCTTAGACGAACTTCGGGAGAATCCATTGTCGTCTCCTCTTTAAAAGCTGGAAAAAAGGGGAGTGAACTAAGATCTAGATACACGATGGCTTGGTTATTACTTTGTTGACCTCCCCATTGAATAACCGATGTTGAGAGCGAAGGTGCGCTTTCAAAGGAGAGCATTTTTTGAAAACCGGTGTCAGTGATGAAAAGTTGATGAAAGAGCTGAAAACGATAATGTTGCAAGCGTAGAGAGTTAAATGTAGTAAGATGATAGCAGTTGGGATCAAATAGTATTGTAGCTGTTGTAGAGGGGGAAGCAGCTTCTTGGCTTTTTGATTCACCTCTCGTATTTATGAACAAAGTTGAGAGCAGCTTCACCTCTTCATTCCAACCATCAGACATGGTGGTATCATATTGAAACAAAGTCAATACGTGATGGAGTGTTTCAGGGTTTTTTCCTAAATTAAGTGAAAAGATGGAACTGTTTGCTTTTTCTTTGAACGCTTGAAAATACTCTATAGAGAGAAGATATTGGCTAAGAATATTTTCATTGAAAGTGACAATAAGCTTTGATTGCTCCGGATCAAGTTGCTCGATAAAGCTTAAATCGATTTGTGTACTTCCAGTTAAAAGTAGCTCGTGTTTATAAGAACGTTTAGCATAAGCGTTATGAATAAAATGAATAATCGCTGTAATTTTTAATTGAAGGATATATGCAGTTGAAAGCTGGAGAGCTTTTTTTGAGCTTTTCTCTAGTGTTAGCAAGTAGTAATGGGATAAAGTAGTAAGACTCTTTGAAAGTGTAATAAGCTTGTCTTCGGGTATTCGAAGAGATAGCAGATGCCAAAATGACTGCTCAGAAAATAAAGGCTCAGGAAGGTTTAATAAAGCAGATTCTAGTGCCCAGTTGATAGGAGCTAAAGAGCCTGAAACGGTGTAAGGAATAAAAAGAGGAGCGAGCAGTTGGGTGATTTCTTGAGAAGTAATAAATTGATCAAATTGAAATTTAATCGGAATATCTCTGATTTTATCCTCAATCGCCTTTGATTGAAGTAAGCTCTCTTGGGTTTTTTCTGCAAAGCTTTGAGGAACTCTTCCAATCGTTCTTAGAGAAGAATTTCTTATTTGAAGGGTGCAAGGAGTTGCTATTGGAGCTTTTAAAAGTTTGAGTGGAGGGGTAAGTTGCTTACATGTTTGTAGCTCTTTGAGTGAGTTAAGAAAATGCTCTGCCTTTTCGAGCTCATGAAGCATTGCTTGCTGAAGGGGCTCTGGATAAGTGCTGAACGCTTCGAGATTAGTGATAGTTGCAAGTTTTTGAGCGCATAGCTCTATAAGAGGAATTTGCTCTAGCCAGTAGCTGTACTTAGATTGATTTTTCGCATATTCTTGAAGAAAAGTATTTACGAGATTTCTCGCAGAATTATTTTGAGCAAATTTTTGAAATGTTTGACGAATGCGATTTCTAAACACAGCTCGAAAAGCTTCAGACGACGTTGACTTGACTTGTAGCGGTGCTGAATACTTAGTTGGAGAAATCATAAATCGCTTTAGCTGTTCAGGAAGAAAAGCACAGCTTTTATTGGAAGATAGCCGCTTTATAACCCTTGGATCCTCATAGAGTTTTTTATGAATAAGCGTGGTATATTGAATTTCTTCCTCATCAGATTTTGCCAAAGAGAGTGCACACTTAAGTAAGAAAAGGCGGAGACTATTTTCAACTTTTTCAGCTTCATCTTTTCCAAATTGATGATACAAATAAGCTGTAAAGCTGTACCAAACACAGAATCCTCCAGTTTGAGCTGGAAGGAAAAGTTTTTCACTTAGATCAGATTCGTTTTTTCCGAAATCTGGATCGATAGCTTTTAAAAAAGTAAAATAGATATTGTATTCATTAACACTTTGAAAATTAACATCAGGATGTAAATGTCTGCGGTAATAAAGATCCCAGTAAGAGACCCAAATGTGTTTGTTTGTTATTTGCTCTAAGCTGACATCGCGGATCTCTTTGTAAGGGAGGTATTCTTTTTTACAGACTAAAACTTCACCGTCTTGTACAGCGGCTTCTTGTGAAGAGTGGTAAGAGATTCCTCTTCCACGATTAAAAACACGGACTGTAAATAGGTCATCTTCTTGTTTTTGAATTTGTAGATAAATAGCATGTCCCGTAGGCGGTGTGGACCAGCCAAATGGAAGGAGGAGCTCCTCACCATTTTGTAGCTCTAATATTTTAGTTCCAATCCATTGGCAGCCTTGAAATAGCCTTTTCTCTTTTGTAATTATTTGAGATGAAATTGTATTTCTTGTTAATTCAGAGTATTCATTGAAAGTTGTAATTACCTTTATTAAACGCTCTTTTATTATAGGTGGTAGAAGAGAAAATTCTTCAGCTAACATAAATTGATTTAATGTCTCAGATAGATCGTCGTAGTTACTGCCTTCGAGTGGATGTGATTTAGTGCAGTTTTCACATTTTAAGTTATAGCCTTGTAAATTAAGATCTCCGAACAGATGCGCGAGCATCGACGGAAAGAAAATTTTGTTATTTTGATGTATTTGAGCAGACCATTGAACCCAAGGTGGAAGCGCTGCTTGTTCTTCATTAGCGCCTTTACTTTCGATTGGAGCCGGATCAATGGGAATAAAGAATCCAGGAAGAGAAGGTGTAGTTGAAAGGGTAGTATCTTTGTTTATAATAGTCATGATTAAACGGTGGTGTTTTTGTTTTATTTGAA
>JBDQID010000325.1:0-2970 GCA_040264515.1 Chlamydiales bacterium | reverse complement strand
TTTTACAGGAGCCTGTTTTGATGCAGGCTGCTCGTTTTGCTGCTTGATATGAAGCAAGGCTTCTTCCGATACGGAATCGAACTCTTCAAAGAAATGGCGCCATTTGGAGTCCACACTTTGCGGGTTTTTTCTGTAATGCTCATAGAGCTCGTCTGCTAAATCAGGGTTTGCAATAGACGCGAACAGTGAATCGTCGAAGGACATGGTTTTTCCCCACTCATTTCCTTGGTTACAACCTCCGTTGTACCCAATCAAGTAATATTTTCACAAGAAGAAGAAAGTTGAAAAGCGGGGAGTTCTTAAGAATTTTCAAATATCTTTAAGTATTTTCAAAGGTGGAGAGCTAAGGTTGGTGCACTCTGCTTGAAAATAATCGGATGACTTTATCGCAAGATGTTGCTCTAGCTATAGTTTTCTTCTTGAAAACAAATAGCGAATAGTGTAAAAGTTTCTCCATTACAGTGAATAAGAATCAATACTTTTAAGGTTAAGAGAATGAAAGTTAAAGCTTCCATTAAAGCAGACCCCTCCAAAGGTGACAAAATCGTCAGAAGAAAAGGACGACTATACGTCATCAATAAGAAGGACCCTAATCGTAAACAGCGCCAAAAAGGCCCTGCAAAAGTTAAGTAATTTAAAGAAAAAAATAAGGCTTAAGCTCATGGCAAGAAAAGCATGCATTGAAAGGCAGAAGCGTCGCGAAAAGCTCGTTCAACTCAAGTGGGACAGACGTCAGGAATTGAAGAAGATCATCGTTAGTATGACAGCTTCTGAAGAAGAAAAAGAAGAAGCACGTATTGCTCTGAATAAACTTCCAAGAGACTCATCTCCTATTCGTCTTCGCAACCGATGCCAGTTAACAGGAAGACCTCGTGGTTTCCTACGTAAGTTTAAACTGTCTCGTATTACTTTCCGCGAGATGGCATCCCAAGGTTTAATTCCCGGCGTCACCAAGGCTAGCTGGTAGTTCATCCAACTCAAGATGTTTGATGAGGTCTGGTAGTTCGTATATTTTCTGCCAGTCCTCCATTTCTTCATACCAAACATACGTACTTTTTTTTATCTCTCCCTTTTTCCACTGCGCCTTAATCTCCTTTAGCGTCAGTGCTCCCTGCTGTTCGTTCTCTTCGTTCATGTAATACCAGTCGGTCAGGGGTAGCGCAGCTGCTTGGATTTCTTTTTTAGCTATAGCTTCGACCTCCCTTTCGTTACCATCATTCAGCTGAACTTCAATGATTTTTTTTGGTTTCTTTTTTAGATCCGGAAGAATGAAGAGAAATAACAGACCGATGATGCCAAAGAGGACCCCGATAATAAACCAAATAAATACATTCCGTCCGCGGTGCGATGCGCAAAATGCGCTGATAAGCCCAATGAATGTAGCAAGAATCAAGGTTGTATACACAGCTTTTACTCTCTAAAATAGTTACCTCTAACTCATTTATCGTCATAAATTAAAAAAAACTTGAAGGAAAAGTGTTGTTTTACTGGAAAAAATGTGGATTTTTTTTTAAAATGCTGATTATCAATAATACTTAAAACAAGGATACAAAAAATGACTCAAGACACTCTCGTTGATAAAGTCGATACTAAAGAACTAGAACTCCCCGATACCGTCTTTGTACGTGATATTGAAAACCGTGTTTTTCAATCGATTATTCTACAATCCCTTTCAAAAATCGAAGGCATCACTCTGCTAGAAGGTTCTCTTTTCGACAACATTCTTGGAAGAGATAGCGTTGAAGGAATCAAAGGAATTGCAGCAGAACAAGAAAGCAAAAATCAGTCTGTAAATGTTAAAGTTGAAGTGAATATCACTTACGGAATTCCAATTCCCGATAAAGCAGACGAAATCCAAACGAAGATTACAGCAGAACTCACTCAGTTCACAGGCCTTCACGTAGCACAAGTACACGTTGTCTTCAAAAACGTTATTCTTCCTTCAGAAGAAGATAAAATGGAAGAGAAGGAAAAAGAGACCGAAGTAGAAGAGCCCCGTGCGATCTATTTTGAAGACTCTTTAAACGAAGAGTTAGCAGAAGAGTTTCGCAACTAAGCATGACGACGCGCCAGCTGATATCTTCTGCAGTTAATTTGCTCTTTATCGTCTTTCTATTTTTTTCTGGGGTTTTGTGCTTAAGTTTGGCATGGAACCCTCAGCTTATGGATGTCTATGCTCTGTATTGGCATCCTTTGTTTTTTGGAGCAGCCTCTCTCTTTATCGCATCGCTGCTTTTCTTTCTTCTCTACCGTCTTCATTCTGAGCGATACTACGTCATTCAAATGCAGCCACATCGGATTTCGGTAGACCAAACCCTTTTGCAAACTACCTTGCAACACTCCTTTAAAGAGCTTTTTCCTCAAAAGTCAATCTCGTTCGATTTGAATGTTAATGGTAAAGAAATCGAGATTAAAGCACTCTTTCCCCCAGTTCCACTGGCAGAGCAGTCCCGTTTTTTAGAAAAAGTTGAAAAAGAGCTAGCAGAGCGTCTCTCTTTTCTTCTCGACCACTCTACAACATTTACCCTCTTTGCTACATTCTCCTAAAGCAGTCCCTTTATACGTCAATTCGACTCAATAATTTGTGGATTGCAATATGAAGCTAAAAGCGAGTCCACAGAACAACAGATTAGAGTCCTGAGTGACCGAAGGGAACCTGTATTCGTATCAACCTAACATAGAATTCTGATATTTAGTGGTATACGCTGGGAGTGTTAATATTAACGTTAGTTCGACTCTTAATTCCGCCCTATCTACTGGTTTATAGAAATGGTTTTTAGACCACGGTAGTGGTCGCTTCTCTCTTTAGCCCAGCACTTTAGTGCTGGGAAAGTGAAAAAAACTATGCCACGGTAGTGGCATCTCTCCGGATCACAAAGTAAAAAAAGAAGACAGGTGCCGCTGCCGCGGCACACTGTTATTATTATCCCGTCCCAGCACTAAATTGCTGGGCTAAAGAGAGACGCGACC
>JBDQID010000324.1:0-2973 GCA_040264515.1 Chlamydiales bacterium | reverse complement strand
GTTTTGAAGAGTCCGGATATATTTTCTGTGCGGAGAAATACAGCGTCTCCTTGTTCTTCGAAGTAGTCATCAGAAACTGTGATTTGCTCAGAAGAAATATCGTCTTTTAGCCTTTCGATTTTTCGGCATTGAAGTTGTAGGATTTCAGAAAGTTTATGGCCTTGCTCTTTGCGTTTTACTTTAGCGACTCGAAGAGTGTCTTTAGCGTCTGAGAGTTCTCTTTGGGCTCCAATAACAAGGGTTTTTTGCTCTGCGATTTCTTCTTCTAGCTTAGCGATGAGTTGTTCGGTTTGCATTTCATAAGAAGCTGCAGTGGGTGTCCAGCTACCAACAGCTTGAGCTGTTATTGAGAAAACAGAGGATGCAATACTTGCTACACTGCCAATTGTACTTAGGGATGTGTAGGCGAGGGGGATCAGATAAGTCATGAAGTTTTCCTTGCTACTTTCTAGCTTTATTACCCTATTTACCGAGAAGAAAAAAAATAAACAAGTGAAAGCTTGACTAAAAGATACGCTAAAGAGTAATATCGACGTTCAACATTAGCCCAGGTGGTGGAATTGGTAGACACGCCAGATTTAGGTTCTGGTGTCGCAAGGCGTGGAGGTTCGAGTCCTCTCCTGGGCACACAACACCTTCTCAATAACTTTTGAAGTTCATTGAGAAGGTTTTTTTTTGCCTTCATTCATTCTTAGTTCGACAATGTTTTTTTTTATTATTTTTGCAATATCTTCATTGGCATGATATTGATCTGTTTTGATTCGATTTAATTTCTTGGGAGATGGGTAGGTAAGATATCATGAAAATTCTGTTGGTCTCTTCTGCATACAATGGTTTAACTCAGCACGCTCATTTGGAGCTGCAATCTCTTGGGCACGAGGTGAGTGTTGAACTTGCTCTTTCGGAGAAGGTTATTTGTGAGGCTGTTGAAATTTTCAATCCTGATTTACTGATTTGTCCTTTTCTTAAGAGGGGTATTCCGCGATCGGTATGGGAAAGGAAAGTTTGTTTGATTGTTCATCCGGGAATAAAAGGTGATAGAGGCCCGTCTTCTTTAGACTGGGCAATTATGAACAGTGAGATAGAGTGGGGAGTTACAGTTTTACAAGCGATCGAGGAGATGGATGCAGGTCCTGTGTGGGCGAATGAAAGTTTTCTTGTTCCGGAGAACATAAGAAAGAGTGATCTTTATAATGGAGTTGTTAAAAGAGCGGCTTTGAAGGCTATAAAGCGTGCTATTGGTTGTTTTGAGCTGTATCAGAGAGGAGAGTTTCTTCCAGAACAGGTAGATTTCGCGGATTCAGGTTTGAGGGGTAAGCTCCGTCCTCTTATGAAGCAGAAAGACCGCAAGATTTATTGGAATGAAGATTCTACTGAAACGGTTTTGCGAAAAATACGTGCAGCTGATGGGCAGCCGGGTGTGCTTGATGAGTTTTGTAGTGTTCGATGTTACTTATACGGAGCTTGTGAAGAGGACTCTCTTAAGGGTGCTCCCCATGAAATTTTGGCAAAGCGCGATGGAGCTATATGTGTAGGAACAGTTGATGGGGCTGTTTGGATATCGCATTTGAGGCAGTTGGGAAGTAAAAAACTTTCTGTTAAATATTTTAAATTACCTGCGGAGACGCTTTTAGGGGATCGCTTAAAGGGTGTAGAAAGAGTTACGCTTTCTTTAGATGTGCCCATACACAGGAAAACATATAGAGAGATCAGTTGCGAAAAGCAGGGGAATGTAGCATTGCTGAGTTTTTGTTTTTACAATGGGGCAATGGGGGTAGATCATTTAAAGCGTTTAACGGAGGCGTATCGGTATGTGGCCTCTAAGAAAGATACGCGTGCTATTGTTCTTGCAAGTGGTTTGGAAGTATGGGGTAATGGGATTCATTTGAACTTGGTAGAGCATGCGAAGAATTCGCCAGAGTATGCCTGGGAAAATATTAATGCGATGAATGATTTTATAAAAGAGGTTATGTCAACTAAGACACATCTGACGATTTCTGCTATTGCTGGCAATGCTGGAGCTGGTGGAATAATGATGGCATTGGGATCAGACTTTGTTTATTCTCGGCCAGGTTTACTATTTAATCCTCATTACAAAACGATGGGTCTATTTGGTTCGGAGTATTGGACGTATAACTTACCAAAGAAAATTGGTGATCATATGGCAGGTCAATTGACAGAAAACTGTTTGCCTATAACTTCTGAAAAAGCAGTAGAGATTGGTCTTATCGATGGGTTGTGTGATGGGAAGGTTGAAGAATTTGTAGATCAGGTTGCACAAATTGCTAATGGGATGTGTATAGATTCTTTTTTCAGAGGCTGTATTGATAAAAAAAATAAAAACCACAGGTTTGGTAGTTCGATTAAGAGTGCTGAGATTTGTCGTGAAGAAGAGTTACAGAAGATGTACCGAAATTTTTTCGAGAACGATCGGCTTTTTAGTGAAAAACGCCGAGGTTTTGTTTACAAGTTAGAGCCTGTAGAGACACCTTTCAGAATAGCAATCCATAGAAAAAAAACGGTTTCGTTTTAGTTTTTTTTAGGCTGAAGGTGGGGTAATTATGTATGATAAGAGGTTCCCTAGAAAACTGTAGGTTTGTTCGTTTTCTGTTTTGTTCTCTTCGTTTTCTATTTTCTTCTCTTCGTCTTCTGGAATGTCGATTGCATGTTCAAAGCTGTTTTGTTTGAGAATTTCGATTGCGCGTTCAAGTTCATTTTTTTCTTCTGTATTAGAGGGGAGGGTGCTTGTTTGTCTGCTGGGTTTATCGCTTTTCTGTTCTTCAGCCTCGTTAGTGGTGCTATTTGGATTGATTATTTTGTTTTGAGGTGGTGCAAGGTTTCTGCTTTTCATGTAGTCAATAACGAATTGAAAGTCGACTGTGGAGTCGCTGCTGTCTCTGGTGTGGATTCGGATATCACGGAATTCCCTTCAATTGCTTCAGTTTGGTCAACCGCTCGAGCTAATCCAAAGTC
>JBDQID010000323.1:0-2976 GCA_040264515.1 Chlamydiales bacterium | reverse complement strand
GTATGTATGTCGATAATAGAGATTAAATCAATTAAAGAGCCTAGCTATATTGAGGCTCGTCAAAGTAGAAAAAAAGAAGGGCAAGAGCGCCTTGGCCTTTTACCTGTGGAAGAGTCGCTAATATTGGATGCTTTAACGGATGCTACAGACCGTGTAAAAAGTATTTATTTTTGGGATAAACAGTGGTTTGAAGACTCTTTAGAGCCTCTTTTAGAAAAAAATAGTTTTAAGCCTGCACTTTTTTATCTTAGCCAAGGACTGATGCGTAAACTTTATCCACAAGGTCGTGTTCCCAAGGCGATGGCTCTTGTTGAAGAGAGTTGGTCTTCGTTAAAGAGTCTAGAGCATTTAGAGACTTTGGTCGTTCTTGAAAATATACAAGACGCTGGTAATTTGGGAACTATTTTGCGTACTTGTGAAGGTTTAGGTGTTGATGGAGTTGTTATTCTCTCTTCAGACCTCTCTCACTTTTATGCAAGAAATGCGGTTAGAAGTTCTATGGGAGCTTTTTTTCGTTTGCCACTTTGTCAAGTTACTGCTGTTCAGTTCGAAGCATTCTTAAGCTCTCACCAAAGAACTCTTTTTGCAACAACACCTCATGCAGCAGTTGATATTATGGATCAAACCCGTGTTGTAGGGAAAATAGCGATTGCTTTTGGAAACGAAACCGATGGGCTCTCAGATGAGCTTTTAGCCCTCGCTCACCATCGAATCGCTTTGAAAATGCACGGAAAAATGGAATCCTTAAATGTTGCCGTCTCTTCTGGTATTTTTATTCATGCGCTTAGAGCGAGTTCTCCGTCAAAATTGAATCCTTGAGCCTAAGAGAGGAATCAACTGAAATAGTTACTTTTTTATGACGTTGATTGTTGCGTTGAAAAATCAGCTAATTGTGAGATGTGGATGGTTTTCTCTGTGACGATCTCTTGCATGTTAGGGTAGGGGACCGTCGAGACAAAAACAGCTTGAGCTTTGGTTGCTTGCAGAGCTTTTAGTCCTCTTGGAGTATCTTCAAAGCCGATGATATGATCGCCTTGTTCTCCTAACTCAGAAATGGCTTTTAAATAACACTCAGGATGTGGTTTCGCATGAGAGTAGTCCTCTCTTGTGAACCATTTTGGAATACTGTTTAACAGAGGATTTTGTTCACGAATCAAGTTGACATGTTCTTCTGGAGAGTGTGTTACGACACATCGTTTGATATTGGCAGCTTGTAGTGCAAGAAGTAGCTTTTCTACACCAGGCATAAGCTGGACAGCTCCAGATTTGAGAAGGTTCTTATAAGCGTCTTTTTTTTCTTTATAGAGGACAGCCCAGTCAGGCTCTTTGTTGAATAGGGGGGGGAATTCTGCATAGATTTGATCGCGAAGGCCGGTGGATTCAAAGTGTGCTGCCATGCAGTAACGAGGAAAATCCCATGTTAGCTGTTCTCCGCGTCCTTTGCACATTTGAACGTACGCTTCTTGGTGTAGCTCTTCTGTATTAACGAGAATACCGTCGAAGTCAAATAAAAAAAGTTGATAATTGTTGATCCAATTCATAAAAAGTACCATTTTTTCGTTCAAGTATAGCACGAGAAAATAGCTTTTTGCTATTGTTTTTATATGTACACCTCTCTTCTTTTTATTTTAATGCTTTTGGTTTCTTGCTCAGGGCTCGAGCAGTCCGAGTATAAAAAAGTGCGTGAACGCAATGCAAAGCATGAAAAGCTGTATCGAAAGGCTGATGAGCACCATTTCACGATTCCCTTAATGCGCTCTCAGATTCGGAAAAGATACTCTTGGGAGGAGAGTTTCGTAGGGAATTATCCACGTTTGACAAAAGAGTATCTTCGCTGTAAAGGGAGCTCTCAGAATTCGGTAAAGAGCTATTATAATGATAAGCAAGAACTTGTTGAATATGAAGATTGTAATGGTAACCATAGTTTATCGGTCTATAACGGTAAGGAGTTTATCTTTCCAGTGCTTCTTGAGCTTTTAAATTTCATTCAGCTTAAGACAAATCAACGGCTTGTTATTACTTCGGGACATCGCTGTCCGAAGCATAATAGCTATGTGGACTCTTCACCAGAGAATAGAACCTCGAAGCATATGATCGGTGCTGAAGTGGATTTTTATGTGCAAGAGATGGAGTATGAGCCTGATAAGATCATTAAAATTATTCAAGAGTTCTATTCTCAAAAAGAGTTGTCGTTGAGAGAATTTAAAAATTACGAGGGAACAACCAACGTCTCTACTATTCCCATCTTTAATAAGGAAGTCTTTGTAAAATTGTTTAAAATGGACGAAGGACGTAATTTTGATAATCAGCACCTCTACCCTTATATCAGTATTCAGGTACGCTATGATCGTATGCGCAAAGAACGGGTTTATTACTCATGGGATCAAGCTTATAATAACTATTTTAGATGGTGGTAGTTTGGAGATTTTACTTCTCAAAAAAATAACGTCTTCGTTATAGTTTGATTTCTTTTTATGCCGATGTGGCGGAATGGTAGACGCGGTAGATTCAAAATCTACTCTTGGTTTCAGGGTGCAGGTTCGAGTCCTGCCATCGGCACAGCTCAAGTCATCTTATCTCTTTGGAGATCAGATGACTTTTTTTATCGACTGCTCTGTTGCAGAAGTTCTTTAAATAAATAAAATTTTATACCAATCTTGGTATACCTCTGTTTTTTTACTCAGCTGTACACCGTTTAATTTACAACGTTACCCTTACGCAATATTCAATAGTTGTAGCGCAAGGGCGACGGAGCGCCCCATTCGCATCAACCTAACATAGAATTCTGATATTTAGTGGCATACGCTGGGAGTGCTAATGTTAACGTTAGTTCGACTCTTAATTCCGCCCTGTCTACTAGTTTATGGAAATTGTTTTTAGACCACGGTAGTGGTCGCACCTCTCTTTAGCCCAGCACTTTAGTGCTGGAACGGGATAATAAGAACAGTGTGCCGCGGCAGCGGCACCTCTCTTCTT
>JBDQID010000322.1:0-2990 GCA_040264515.1 Chlamydiales bacterium | reverse complement strand
GATTGGACGTACTTAGACGACCCCAACTCTTTAAAAGCTTGTCGTGCCTACACGCTACTGCTTCTGGCTCTTCTACGCTCTTTAGGCGCTCAAGGCGCCTTTCTAAAAACAGGTAGTGCTCTGCTATTGAAAAGGCGGCCTCCGATGCCACAGGTAAAAGCTGCGCTGAAGGCTCATTTTTTTTTTCATTAATTGCCAAAAAAAAATCGAGCGCTTGCTGAACAACTCCTATATCTACTCGATTTTGTGAAATCGGCTCCCCTCGAATATATTCAAAAAGAGCCACCCCTTTTTTCCGATCCCATCCCAAAGGTTTTGCAACCCTACTTATCTTTTGCTCATGCAAAAATTTATAAAACGAATACTCGGAAAAAAGGCGATCTCTTGAATCTTTTTTGTGGCGAAAATACCGCTTTAAAACAGCACTACCTTGCTCTGTTTGAACGAAAAAAAGCTGATTATTTTTCCCTCCACAAAGCGGTGTTAGGGAACTTAGATCAAGCGTTAGTTCAGTAAATTCTCTTGTATTTTCTGCCAATTCGAAAAGCATCTAAAAGGACCTTTATAAATTATTTTAGAAAATAGAATCCGCTCAATCTCAGAAGGAAAAGAAGGTGCCGTTAACACTTTGGGTAAATCATCAATGAAATGAGAGCAAGAAAGCTTAGCTATGCGCGCGAGCTTTTTTTCTAATGTCTCTTCAAAAAAAACAAACTCTTCATCAATCACATCGTCATAAAAACGGTGCTCATGCAGCCAACTACGCGCAGCTTGATGTAAATTATATTTAGGCCCCATATGAGGAAACTGAGATTTATGACTTACGATCGCTACTGGAACCCCTCTCTCCTTACACGCTAAAATAAACTCTCTTGCGCCTTTAAAAGGCTTTGCATCGCCCATTTTTTTTCCATAAACAAGACCTTGAAGCTCCGTCCACACATCTTCTTTGCCATCGCTTATCAAGTACTGAAAGACAGCTAATTTTTCTTTTCTAACATGCGATGGTATAAAGCCTTCATTGAGTGCCACCGAATGAAAGATTCCGTCGTAACATACAATTGTATTATCAAAGTCTATCCCAATAAACATACATCCCTCATCTCTTAAGTAAAGAGCTCTGCAGGCTCACGCCTTAGCAGCCGATGACGCTCAGATACTTTCTGGGTAATCGCTTCTGCTGAAATTCCATAATACGCACGAGCATGAGACTGTCCACCGGACTCATGCAGAAAAGCGTCACTTGTTCCGATGCGAAGTAACTCAGCATCTCTTTTTGGCCCATCACAAAGCCACTCAGCAACCGCACTTCCAAAGCCACCGATTAAGCTGTGTTCTTCAATAGTAACAACCAAATCATAGCTATTAAAACTTTTCTCTAAACAGTCCCGGTCCAAGGGTTTTACTGTATGAAAACTCACAACACCTGTAGAAATCCCTTGCTGATTCAAATTTTCTGCTGCCTCTATTGCCGTAGGTAGCATATTTCCTGTACTGAGCAGACAAACATTGTTACCCTCAGACATAAGAATGGCCTTACCGATTCGAAAGTCGATCTCTTTTGTATGAACAACAGGCTCTCCTTTTTTTCCCAAACGCAAATAAAGTGGACCGTCATGCTTTATAGCAGCTTGAAGTGCCGCCTTAACCTCCACAACATCCGCAGGGCACACCACGCTCATTTCAGGAAGCGCTCGCAGCAGTGCTATATCTTCACATGAATGATGAGTTGGCCCAAGGCCCGCATAAGAGAGGCCTGAGCCGACTCCAACAATAATAACTGGCAGAGAGTGATAACAAATATCATTACGAATTTGCTCTAAGCAACGCGTAGTTACAAACGGAGTAATCGTATAGGTTAGAGGACGTAAACCACAAAGAGCAAGACCTGCTGCAACCCCTGTCATATTAGCTTCTGCAACTCCACAATTAAAAAAACGATCTGGACAACGCTCTTTATAAGAGTTAAAGAGTCTATTGCCAATATCGCCTGCAAGCAAAACAATTTCTTCATTATCAGCTGCGAGCTCTGTTATTTCTTTTGCAAATGCATTTCTCATAATTAAACAACCCCCAACTCTTGTTTTGCCAAAACAACTTCTTCTGCTGTCGGCACTCGATAGTGCCAATTGTTATCATCTTCCATATAAGAGACGCCCTTTCCCTTAACGGTATGAGCTATGATTGCTGTTGGCTTGCCTGTCTTATGCGGAAGAGTGGATAGAGCGTCCACGACATCCGACATTCGGTTGCCTTCGATTTCACACGCTTGCCATCCAAAAGCTTCCCATTTATCTCTTAGAGGATCAAGCGCCATTACCTCGTTCGAGCGCCCTGTTGCCTGCCATTTGTTGTAATCAATGATCGCAACTAAGTTGTCCAAATTATGAACAGGTGCGCACATGGCAGCTTCCCAAACAGAACCTTCATTACACTCTCCATCACTCATCAATACAAATACACGGTACCCTTTTTTTTGAATTTTCCCTGCCAGAGCCATACCAAGACCAATAGGCAATCCATGTCCCAAAGAGCCAGTGGCAGCTTCTACACCAGCAAGACAGCCAACACCTGGATGTTCTGCTAATTTGCCTCCTGGTAAAGTAAACGTCTCAAGCAAGGCCTCTGGAAAAAAACCACGATAAGCGAGTGCTGCATAAAGCGCAGGAGCCGCATGCCCCTTACTCAAAATAAAGCGATCACGCTCTGGATCATCTGGTCTGTTTGGATCAATGCGCAAAGCCATCCAGTAAACAGCTGTTAGAAGATCGAGGCAAGAGAGTGATGAGCCGAGATGTTGTGTTTTTGTTCGGTGTGCCATCTCAATGACTTTCGCGCGTATTCTCTGAGATATTTCAGTGAGTTCTTCAATTGCGATCGGCATAACAGTTCCTCAAGTCGTTTACGACTAAATATTGTGGTGTAACAAAATTTATAAGAAGTCGATTTTGAGTGGTTTTTAGCGTTCATTTAAGATCAGACTGAAGGTC
>JBDQID010000321.1:0-2991 GCA_040264515.1 Chlamydiales bacterium | reverse complement strand
TTCTCATTAATTTCAATTTCAGCTAACCTTCTCCCCTTAGATTTTACACGTTCACTTACTCCTCCTTGTTTACTCTTTTCATTTTTGATCTTATCAAAAATCTCATTTGTATTAATGCCTTTATTTTCAAGAACCTTCATTGAATCCGATATCTTTAAATAAGCAAGAACAACTTCAGCTACCGTATCCCTATTGAATTCACCAGCTGAATTAGAACCAAAATCTATAGAGTAAATAAAACTCTTAAAACGTTTGTTTTCACTTAATTCGTGAACTGTGAGCTTTTCAACGGAATCCAAGCTTCCTTTTATATAACCCACAGCTAGTCTTAAAAATTCGTTTACGGCAATCTCATGCTTCCCTTGGCTACAATAGCTCTTAAACAAACTCATTGTAGAATCAAAACCCTTTTTCTTATGAAAACCCTTCATTTCATCATAAAATTTCTTCGCCAACGGCTTTCTTCTCAAACTCAATTCGTCCCCTCTAAACCTATCCAAAGGTCTGTAAAGACTCTGTAAAGTATCAAAATTCGTAAAAATCATACCAAATGCCTTTTCCATCTCCTGCATTGTACTAGCGATATCCGCATCTGCTTTGCTTCTAATTTCAGCACGATAATCTAAAAACTTCCCCCTAACTTTCATTTTGCGCCGCTCGTCAGCAGTTAATGTTTGATTTACTTTTGACTGCAAAGCAGAAACAGCCTTTTGCTTAATTTGCTCTAAAGAATCATATCTCTGGCATAATCCATTGTACTTCGTCTTTCTTTGCTGTGAGAACGCTGCAACCTCTTCTCTTTGTTTTTCTATTTTTTCAATACGAAGTGCATACTGAGAAAGAGTGCTTTTCAAAGCTGTATTAAGCGAAGTTCGCACTGCACCCATCTCTTTATTTAGCTCGGCTTCTAACTCCTTTTTTTTCTCCCCACAGAAATCCTTCCGAAGTTCTTTAATACGTTTAGTATGTTTTTCATCCTTAGCATCGGCTATTTCCGAAGAAACTCTTCTCTGAAGAAATGCTTCAACGCTTGAAAACCCTTCTTTTGTCTGTCCTTCTTCTCTCGTTAGCTCTCCTAACTCTCTATCCACTGCCTTTAATTCCTTACCTAGAGCTGTTTGTGCAGCTTCTTGAGCTGCATAAGCTTTATCCCTAGCCTCCTTAAGCTCTGACACCTCATCTTGAATAGCAGCTTTATGATCACCAACAACCTCCGTTCTTTCTCTCCCATTAAGAGCATGCTCTTCATAATCTGCAACGCAATTACTATCCGAATCTCCAACTTCGCCTAAAGCGAAAGAGCTGCTCTTTTGCTGGCTTTCCTCTCCTATTTCTGTTGCAATGGAAAACTTCGTCTTTTCACATCGCGGTTTAACCGTAGCTGTGAATCCTGTTTTGGAGATGTTGCGTCCCTCACATTCAAGCATGTCTGTGCTGGCATCCCTTGTGCGCTGCTCGCACTCGGCAATGGCGGCATCTGCGAGCGGTTCCATCTCCGCTTTTGTAATTGTCTCGGTTAAGATTTTCAGAGCTGTGGGGATCTCATCTATTGAGTCCGGAGGTGCGGTGAGCAGGCGCATGCCGCCAGTACCATCAGCAGAGCCATCCCACTGTGGAACAGCGTTATCTTCATCTGCTAAAGCGTAGTACTCTTCTGGCAGTAGAAACGTGATCGTGCCATCGGCTTGCCTGTAAGCAAAGTCGAAGGAGGGTAGAGCTAGATTTCCCTTTTTTTCGCTCAACTGATCTTGCTTTCGCTCTTGCCCTAGCTCTCTTCTTCTCACAATCGAGTTCTTTGCAAAATTACTCCAATTTTTTGATACTTTTACGTTGTTTAACGCCATTGCATTCTCGGCACCAGAAGGCCACGTCTTTTTAAAGAGCTCTTGGAGATGTGCATCGAGAGCTTTCTTGATACCAACTGCAACGCCATCCTCATTTAACGCATCTGCGCCACTATCCCTTATCTTTTTGATAATTTTTTGATCCACTGCCTGCACAACAATATCTGTGTTTCGCTTAGCTTGTTTATATCCTATATCAACAAGTCTTCCTTCTTTTTTACTGACTGGGGAGGTCTCAATACCTGCTGTTGCAGCTGTGTTTTTCGATCGTCCTGTGCTGGTGGATGTCGATGTGGATGTCGCCTCTCCACTACCTTGAGCCTTAGAAGTACCTGTTCCCGCCTCGTTACGACTACTTGCTATGAATTCGCCTTGAATTTCCTCCTCCTTTCGATCACGCAACGCTTCTGCACGCTGCATATCAGGAGAATTCACAGCACGCTCTTTACCTAAAATCCGAATTAAGTTTCCCTTAAAACCTGCCATCGCTTTTTCGAAAAACTGATCTCTATTTTCAGCGTTATAAACTTTTTTAGCTCCAACGAGTCTATCAAAAAGAGCGTCTCTTCCTGCTTTTCCGCCTTCGCCAGGCTTGGATAAAAAGCTTCGCAAGACTTTCTTTTGTGTTTCAGACAACAACTGCACGCCTTCGGTATTCTCACCCGCCTGAACAGCTCTGCTGTTTTTTCTATCTTGTATCAGCTCAGCTTTTGCCCTATCTTTGAGCATCGTTTCTAATTCCATCTGGAATGCGTCTGCTGCAGCTTGCGAATCTTTTTTAATTGTTTTGCTTTGCAGCCAATAAAGTACATCTTGTGGGTTAACGGAATCGACTTCATCACCCTTATCGAAGGCGGGCGCTACATTCTCTTCAAGGAACTCTTTTGTGCACGCCAAACGCAGCTTTTGCTGACCTGTTAAGAGCATACGCGCTCTTCCTCCACCTTGCTGCGCTTTATTTTTATCCATGTTAGCGCTGATGGTGATGTCTGCTAATGCGTCAGGAGCTTGCACAGCTTTTGTATCCGTTCCCGTAGCACGAGCTTCATCAAGAAAGGTGAAGAAGTCTTTAAAACCGTTTGTTTTCATGAGTTCCGCTACGTTATCCGGAGTGTACACTGTCGATTTTGCTTCAGCCGCTCTCTCC
>JBDQID010000320.1:0-2998 GCA_040264515.1 Chlamydiales bacterium | reverse complement strand
CAAAAAATAAACAGGAGCGTAATTTCAATTGCTTTTGTATGCACGATAAGGCCAATGGCCTGGAATTGCAGCACTTTATTAATCTGCCAAGATTGAATTTATGGATAACTGGATCTATATTTTTCGAGTTATACCAAGATTAGCTATAAGTTTGGTATATTTTGAGGGAATTATTTGAGATGTAAAATTTAAGCTTGACAGATCGCTGGGCTGTTGTAACTTCAGATCGTTGCTCTGATGATCTTAAATGAATTCCAAAAAAAACCTAGACAATCGAGAGGGAGAAAAGTTAGACTGAGGCTATCATGACTCAAGGGTTTTTCCTATGAAGAAAAAAATTCTGTTTTCTTTTCTCCTCCTGGGGCTATTGGCGCTATACTTATTTCGGGCGCCTCTTGTATTAACGGCAGCCAAATGGCAGCTTGATCGCTCCGTTGTCGCTCATCTTGGAACTCGCTTAGCTTACGAGGGGATATCCTTAGAAGATGGGCAAATTGTTCTTTCTAAGGTAGAGTTAAAAAAGCAGCTACCGGGGACGCAAAGCTTATTTGAGGCTAGAGCTGATAGAGTCGCTATCGGTTATGCAGTAGAGCTTTTTAGCTGGGATTTTGATATCGAGCTGACGCTTCTCAACCCTTTGCTTGTGCTTACAAAAAAAGAAAAAGAGTTTTTTCCTCTTGAGAGGCTACCTAAAACAGATTTAGATCTTTTGGATTTGCCGATAACGGTATTATCTAAAGGTGGTATTTTAGAGCTCCGTGATGAGGAAAATGGAGCGAAGAGAAGAGAGAGGATCTCTTTCGATCTTGAAAAAGGAGAGACGGAAGGTTTTATAACTCTTTTCACGGATAAAGAAAATCCTGTAGAGCTCTCGTTTTCAAAGAATAGAGCAGCACTTCTGATCGATGAAATTGACAATCACTCTTTGTTAACAATTTTACAGTTTTTTAAACACTCTCCGCTTCAAGCTTGGGAATCTGTTGAGGGAGTTCTTTCTGCAGATTTACTTTTAACAAAAGAGACATCTCTTCAAGGTGAAGTCATTCTTGATAGTAGTCATTTGAAACATTCCAATTTAGGACTGAAGAGTTGGTTTCCTAAAATCACACTCTCTTTTTCTTCTGTTGAGCAATTAGATGAGCGACTTCTTCAAGAACAGAATGTATTACAAAGAGTTGTTTCTACGACACGCGTAAGTGCAAAAATTAAAGAGGGTGCGCGGATTGCTCACTATCTTCTTGATCAGATTAATTGGGAAGTAAAGGGGATTGAAGGCTCCTTAGAAACTCAAAGAAGCAAGCCGGGTCGTGCTTTATTACAAGGCTTACTGGCCCATAAAGGACAGTTCGCTCCGATTGTACTAGAGAGTTCTTTTGATCTTCAAGCCACAGGCCTTAGCTCGTTTGATTTGAATTTCGATCTACTTTCAGATAAAAAAGATAATGTCTCTTTTACAGTAAGCGCTGAGAGCCCTGTTTCAGCTGAGAGTGGAATCGATGTTCAGCTGCAGAATTTTACAGCTCAAGAGTGCGGGTTATTACAAGATCTTTTCCGTACGACACTTCCATCGGTTTCCGACCTACAGCTCGTGAGGGGAACTCTTAATTTAGCGGCAAAAGTTTTTCCAAGAGAGCGTGGCAAGCCTAAATTAAGAATACAGAAAGTGTATATTCAAGATGCAGAAATTTTAACGAAAAGAACTCAAGCTCGCATGCAGTGCAAGGAAGTTATTGGACATTGTAGCTTAGATTTGGAAGCTTCAAATCCGCTTGCAACTCTAGAAGGCGAGCTTAATTTCATTCAAGGCAAGCTTAACCTCCTCGAGTCATCCTCCTCTTTTTCAAAGCTTACAGATTTTGGAGCTCATCTACAGTTCAGAAGAGGGATGCTACACAACAGTACAATCAAGACGAAGCTAAGTGATTTGCTATTGAGTGTGGATGTGAATTGGTTTAATCCAGAAGAAGTTATTACAGCCACTCTTTCTGGAAAGGTGGAAGCTTTGGGCTCTTTGGCTCCATTTTTAAAAACACCCTCTTTTGCTAAAGAAAATATTACTCTTCAAGCAGGACTGTCCAGAGTCTCCGGAATGTTGCATGTTAATGGGATGTTACAAATTAGTGATGGAGATGAGCATGCGCATTCAGCAGTTTTTGGAGTCGACCTCGAAAGAGCACCCGAGCTACTGTGGCGCTCATGGCCAGTGGATTCTCCGGAGGCAAAAGAGTGGTTAACTTCTGTAAACGATCTTTTATATCTTCTCTCTCCGGCTGTAAGTTTACCGAGTATAGAGTCTAGCAAAAGATGGCTTTCCCTTCAGCAAGGCGTTAATGGAGTCGTCTTTCGCAATGGGCAATTTGTAGCACGCTCTCTTCCGCTTGCAAAATATCTCTCTCCGATCATCTTCTCAGACAGTGAGCTTCGCCTAACAGGCCTTGTAGATGTAGAGGGCAGTTTTGACCATCAAAGTTTAACTCTTCGATACGCTCCGGATAAAGTTGTATTGGAAAATCCCAATATAGAAATTGCACTACACGAGGTGAATATTGAGGAGGGAAAGAGTAAGGTTGAGGCTTTTCATTACTTTGATTTTGTAGAGGGTGCTCACTACGGTTTACTTCCTGTAAAGAGGGCAACCTTTAGAGATAAAAAATTTGGAACAGTTTTCGAAGATGTCTCAGGTGATATTCAGATTGGGGAGGATACTCTTCAGGTTCTTAACCTCCAAGGCCATTCTGGTGAGTTGCAATTCTTTGGGCGTGCAGACCTTGATTATACAGACAAAGATGATTTGACAGTTTTATTAAGCGCAGATCGTATTAAAGGCTCTTTGGCAGAGACGCAGCGATTCTTAGCTCACTTCTTTGAGTCAGATTTCCGAGATATTCCCCTTCAAGGAGCGTTAGAGACAACACCTGGAAGTACTTATTTTAGTTTTCATGTGACTCCAGGAAAGGTTGATTTTCAAACATCAGTTCAGGGAAAGCTTTTAAAGGGT
>JBDQID010000319.1:0-3009 GCA_040264515.1 Chlamydiales bacterium | reverse complement strand
TACCTCCTCAATTAACTTCGAAGATCTCTCCTTTTCTTATGACAGTAACGATCTTCCAGCCCTTACCGACCTTAATTTTTCTATCCAAGCAAAAAAAGTTACCGCTATTGTTGGACCTAGTGGAGCAGGAAAGTCTACGATCATTGGATTACTTGGGCGTCTTTTCACTCCTTCGAAAGGAAAAATTCTTATTGATGGGGAAGATGTTAAAGGCTTTTCTTTGGGCAGTTGGAGAAAACGTATTGCGTTTGTCTCCCAAGACAACTTCTTATTTAATGACACAATCCGAAACAATTTAAAGTTTGCAAAGCCTAATGCAACAATCGAAGAGATCAACGCAGCTCTTCGCATGGCCCATGCAAAAGAATTCGTTGATGTTCTAGAAAATGGCATCGATACAATCATTGGAAATCAAGGGACTCGGCTGTCCGGTGGTCAACAACAACGCCTTGCCATCGCTCGTGCTGTGCTCTTAAAACCAGAAATTCTAGTATTAGATGAAGCTACTAGTCATTTAGATTCTTTTTCAGAACAAGCCATTCAAAATGCGATCGCAACTATTCGCAAACAGTGCACAATTATCATCATAGCTCACCGCCTCTCAACCATTCAAAGTGCGGATAAAATCATTGTTATCGAAAAAGGAAAAATTTCCGAACAAGGCTCCCACTTAGAACTAATTACCCTCTCTGGTATATATCGACAACTCATCGAAGCACAACAACTTAACTCTATTCCGGCTTAGCCAAATATGATAAACATCAGCTTTATTTTTGCTTTATTTTTTTTCCTTATAAGTAGATTGGCTATTAGCTATATTCTTTCATCTCGCAATACCTTTGTGCAAGGGGATGTTATTAACCATTTACAATTCTTAAAACGTATCTGGAAAAACAAAGGGAAAATCCCAACCAAAATAGATCCCTATATTTTAGATGATAATGACTATCCAAATGGGTTTCACAAACTTTGCTATCTAACAAGACTACCCATATCATTCTTTGAAAAATATGGAGGATATCTTCCTCCTTTATTCGATCTACTTCTTATGTGCATGATTTACACAAGCATGCACATCTGGGGAGGTGAATTCCATTACTGGATTCTCGCTTTTCCTTTTCTCCGGCTACCTATTATCCACGAAGGACGCGCTGGGCAATTTAGTGAAAGAGCTTTTGGTGTACTCATCACAAATGGTTTTTTACTCTCTTCAATTATTTTCGCAACAACCCACTCTACCCTAGCACTAATCCCGGCAATTCTTACATTTTCTATTCTTGCCTGTAGTTCTAAATTCGCCTGGCAAGCAGCTACTTTCTTCCCATTACTACTCACTTGTCTTACAGGCAGCTTAGATTTTTTATTTGTTTATGCAATTTCTTTTGTATCAGCAATAATTTTGACAAAAGGGTATGCTTGGCGAGTCCTAAAAGGGCTAATACGACACTCCTACTTCTATTCGACCTATTATAAAAAAAGATATCTTGCCTTTGGCTGTAACCATTACAAAGAGCTCTTTAATCTTTTTCGATCACCAAATAGAAAAAATCTACGCGAATTCGTTCTCAACAACGCCATTGGAAAACTATTTTTTGAAGTTCCAATCCACCTTCTCATCTTCTATATTTGGTTTCAAAATGGAGTTGTCTCTATTTTTGATCAGTGGGCTATTTCGGGAGTTCTCTTAACCCTACTTATTGCAACCAATCCGCTTAGATTTCTTGGAGAGCCCGAACGCTACCTTGAATATTCGCTAATCCCTTTATTTATCATCTTATCTTACTATGATTTCGCTGCATTTAATGGGCTTGCTTATTTTGTGTTAATTCTTCTACTAGCTCTTGCGGTATATCACGCCCGTTCTATCTATAACAACTATCTTACCCCCATATCTTCTGCTCCTGATGCTAAGCGAGTCGTCGATTTTTTTTCCTCCAGCAAAGAAAAAACAATTCTAACTGTTCCACTGCGTCTATCTTTCCTTCTTGGCTATCACAATGACAGAAATAAGTACCTTTCTCTATTTTCAAATGTTGGAAAAGAAGAGCAGATGGAAGCGTATAAAGAACTAGTACCCGATGTCTATCCATTCCCAGGGTCCGATCTACACAGTTACATACAACGCTACGGCATCGATTATATTATTTGTGATAAAGCACAAGTCGATTATCTTGAAAAAATGCTTGCTCGCTCTTATTATGATTTTTCATCGTTTAAAACCTGTTTTGAGACAAAACACTTCACGGTATTTACAACATGAGCCTAACAAATACAATCAAGCACCGAGTTAAAACATTCCTTCTCAATCGGTTCTCCAAAAAAACAAGTTTTCGAAACTTTGGTTTAAATCCCGGGAAGGGTTTACGCCATGATGTCTACGCTTGGATCCTAGGAGAAAAAAACCTTTTCAAACGTTTACAAGCACCTCATATTCTAGACGCTTTGCAAATCCAATCCACAGATCATGTTTTGGATATCGGGTGTGGTTCTGGCTTTTTATCTGTTGAAATAGCCAAACAAGCTCATTACACCTGTGGCATTGACATACAGCCTGAGGTTGAAGTCATCCCAATTCCTTCTTCCCTTAAGTCAAATCTTGAATTTAAATGCATGAATGCAACAAAAACCAACTTTCAAGATAACGTTTTTGATGTAATTTTTATCAGCGAAGTGCTTGCTTTTTTTACAGATCCGACTCCTATCTTCAAAGAGATTTCTCGTCTTCTAAAGCCTGGTGGACGCCTAGTTATTGCCAATGGAACAGGACATCCCTCTCTACAAAATGCGTTCTTGAAACAGTCGTTTTTATTTAAACTCTTAAAAAAGCTTTTTCCAAAACATTTCCCTCTGAGCTATGCCCATTATTCCGCATCCCTACAAAAAGATTTCGGAAATACAACTCAAGATTATTTCTCTGCAAAAGAGATTAAATCCTTTTTAAAAAAAACAAACTTCTTCGATACTCAAGAACTACATTCTCCTAGTTTCTTAGCAGGAAATTATCTCTCT